>JAFVDH010000030.1 GCA_017478515.1 bacterium | reverse complement strand
TCAAGATCATGTAATCTTGCTGTTAACGTCATTAATCTTGCCTGATTTGCTGAAATACCCATTGTTTTACTCCTTTGACTTTCCTATATTGCTTTGTCCTAACACTTTTCATGTCGACAACATGGTCAAAAGACTTTAGTATCCCTATCCCTATCATATCATATCATATCATATAGGGCATTATACTTGAGTTTCAGCCATTTTAAAATTCATATTTACAAAAGTTAACATTTTTGTTTCAAATCGCTATAATTCAATATTGGCAATAGTTTTCAGATTTGTAATATTTCTTAACAAAACCCTCGTTTTGGGCATTATTTCATGATTTTGGGGATAAATTTACATGTTTTTTCGAAAATCAAAGAAAATTATAGTAAAATTAATCTATGAAAATTTGTGTTATACCAATTGATAACAGACCTGTCTGTTATAATTTAATCAAAGATATTGCCGACATTGACGGAAACATTGAACTATACATGCCGGACAGAAAACTTCTTGGAGATTTAACCAGAAATGCCGATACGGAAAAGATTTTTGAGTGGCTAAAAAGTCTTCCGCCAGTTGACAAAATTGTCATTGCTCTTGACACAACAGCCTACGGAGGGTTAATTCCATCAAGAAGAAGTAATCTGTCTTTTGAACAGATTAAAGAAAAAACCGAAAACTTAAAAGAAATTCTCCTGTCCAAAAACGCAGAAATTCATGCTTTTTCAAGCATAATGAGAATATCAAACAACAACGTAAATCAGGAAGAAAAAGAATACTGGAAAGATTACGGAACAAAGATTTTTAATTACTCTTACAACCTGCACAAAGACGGCCATGCCAACACTGATGTTCCAAAAGAAATTCTGGAAGACTACCTTAATACAAGAAAAAGAAATTTTGAAATAAACAAATTGTACCTTGAATGGCAAAAACAAGGGATATTTAAGACTTTAATTTTTTCAAAAGACGATTGTGCTCAATATGGTTTGAACGTACAGGAGGCACAAGAACTTGAAAAACTCGGAGGGTTTACTAAAACAGGTGCGGACGAAATTCCGCTTTCCCTGTTTGCAAGAGCTATTAATAAAAAAGTAAAAATCTCACCGATTTTCATTGAAGATGACCAAAAACATTTAATTTCAAATTATGAAGATATCTCAATAGAAAAAAGCGTTCTGTCTCAAATAGAACTTGCAGGGATGGAGGTTTCGAACGAAGAAAATGCCGATATGGTTTTAATCATAAACAATTTCAGAAACAATCAAGGTGAAATTGTGATGAAAAAAGACACAGAACCCTTTAACAAAATCCTAGAGCTGCCTCAAAAGCCTTACGCAATAGCGGATGTAAGATTTGCCAACGGGGCTGATAACAAATTTGTAGAAGAATTATTTAAAGACTTTTCCAAAAATAATATTGATGACAAAACTTTTTATGGATACAGTGCTTGGAATACAAGTGCAAACACTTTAGGCTCACTGCTCTGTGCACTAAAAGTTAAATACATGGCAAAAAATTATAATGAAAAAGCTTTTAAAAAACTTCAATTAATAAGATTTTCAGACGATTGGGCATATCAGGCAAATGTTCGGCAAAACCTAAAAACAACTAAAATAACTGATGACATGAAACTTTTTGAAAGCAGACTAAAAGAAATTTTTAATACTGATTTCAAAGCAGAATATTCATTCCCTTGGAACAGGTTATTTGAAATTGAGGTGAGCATTGAATTTAATTGATATACTATTTTTAGCGGCAGCCTTATCCGTTGATGCGTGTGCGGTATCGTTTGCTTACGGAATGTGTTTTAAAGAAAAACGAATAAAAAATTCTTTAAATCTGGCAGGATTTTGCGGGATTTTTCAAGGTTTAATGCCTATTATAGGATATTTTGCTCTAACAGCATTTACAGACGAATTAGAACCGTTTTCAAAGTGGATTGTTTTTACAATATTTCTTTTACTTGGGCTTAATTTCATAAAAGATGCAATAAAAAACGAATGCGAAGAAACTGTAAAATGTCTTGATTTAAAATGTTTGTTTGCCGTTGCAGTTGCTACAAGCATTGATGCTCTTGCTGCAGGAGCAGGAATAGCTTTAACAAAAGCAAGCATTTTCAAACCTGCAATAATTATTGCCATTATAACTTTTATCAACTCAATGCTGGGATTTTGGGTTGGAAATATTCTAAAAAGCTTTCCTGTAAGAATTTTAAAATTCTTCGCAGCTGCCTTGTTAATTTTACTTGCCATTAAAAGTCTTTATTAGGTTTAAATATAATCAAAAGAGCTTCCGTGCTCTTTTTATACCTATAAACGCATCCTTGCGTTATTTTGTTTGAAACTTCATGTTCTTTAAAATCAAAGGTTTTATCAAATCCACTATACTTTTTGATTTTACTATACAATCCACTATTCCTTGCGGATATTTTAAGTAATGAGTTGTTGAACATAATATAGCTATTTTACTTGCCTCCATGGCATTTAATTTTGAAATATCCATTTTCAAATGTTTGCAATCCGTGCATTTTATGTGTTTTTTTACTGAATTAATCCTTAAATCAGCATTGCTTCCGTGCGGTGTAAAATAACTTGTCATTTTTCTCTCATAATCTCTTTGTAATATACTTTTCGGAACAATTTATTTATTTCTTAAATTTTTTGTAAAAAAGTAGTCTGAATAGAGGAGATTATTGTATAATAAAAACAAACAAGAATAGGGCGGGATTTTATGTTAACAAAAGCAATTACAGATATAGCAAAAGAAGTGCTTACAATAGAAGCGAACTCAATAAACAGATTGATATCAAGATTGAATGAAGAAGAATTTAATAAAGCAATAGACTTGATGTACAACTGTAAAGGGCGTGTAATTATAACGGGAATGGGCAAGTCAGGACTTATCGGCAAAAAAATAGCCGCAACCCTTTCATCAACAGGAACACCATCGTACTTTCTGCATCCCGCAGAAAGCACCCACGGGGATTCCGGAATGGTAACGAGAGAAGATATCGTAGTTGCAATATCAAACAGCGGAGAAACTCAAGAATTATTAAACCTGTTACCGCTGATAAAAAGATTTAATCTGCCTTTAATAGCAATGTGCGGGAACTTTGATTCAACATTGGGACACTCAGCAGACGTAAGAATAGATATTTCCGTAGAAAAAGAAGCATGCCCTATTAACAAAGCCCCTACCGCAAGCACAACAGCAACTCTTGCAATGGGTGATGCTTTAGCTGTTTGCTTGATGGAAAAAAGAGGTTTTACGGCAGAAGACTTTTTAATTTTCCACCCGTCAGGAGCTCTTGGCAAAAGTCTTTTATATAAAGTTTCAGACCTTATGAGAAATGACAATCTTCCTATTGTTAACGAAAACGAAAATTTCTTATCAACACTCGAAACAGTTAATAATCATAAACTCGGATTAGCACTAATAACAGATGATAACAACAAATTATCAGGTATTTTAACAGACGGAGATATAAGAAGAACCCTTTTGAAATATCATCAGGTTGAAAATTTGCAAGTAAAAGATGTTATGACAAAATCACCAAAAACAGTGAAAGAAACCTCCTACGCAGCAGGAGCATTGCATACAATGGAAAAATATTCTATTACGGCACTTCCTATAACGGATGAAAATTCTAAACCAATAGGAATTCTGCATATTCATGATTTATTAAAAGCGGGAGTAGCCTAAATAATTAAAACTTGTACAATTAAAATTTGAGGATTTCAAAATGACAACAATTGAAGAACGAGCAAAAAAAATAAAACTGTTAGCCTTTGACGTAGATGGTGTAATGACAGACGGAAGCATATTTTTAAGTGAAAAGGGCGAAGAAATAAAACGCTTTAACGTAAAAGACGGTCAAGGACTCGTAAGAATACAAAAATCAGGGTTTATTGTAGCAATAATTACCGCAAGAGAAAACGGAACAGTAACTCACAGATTTGAAAATTTACACGTGAAAGAAATTCATCAAGGTAAAAAATACAAACTTCCCGTGCTTGATGAAATTTTAGAAAAATATAATTTAACATACGAACAAACTTCATATATGGGAGATGATTTGCCGGACATTTGCATTTTAGAAAAAGTAGGACTTGCATCATGCCCGAATGATGCTGTTGACGAAGTAAAAGAAGTTTGTCATTTTATATCAACAAAAGACGGCGGACGAGGAGCGGTAAGAGAATTAACAGACCTAATCCTAAAAACTCAGGGAATAGAAAGAGAATATATAGTTTCAGAACAAGACAAATAAATAAATTTAAGGAGATATCATGTACGAAGTAAAAACTCAATTATCATTTTCAGCAGCACACCATCTACTAAATTACGACGGCGAATGCGAAAATCAACATGGACATAACTGGCTTGTAGAAGTATTTGTAAGAGGAGAAATACTTGATAAAAGCAACATTCTGGTGGATTTTAAAAAATTAAAAGGCGAACTAAGAAAAGTTTTGGCGTATTTAGACCACGAAGACATAAACGAATTGCCTGAATTCAAAAACGAAAGCCCATCAAGTGAAATGCTTGCATATTACATTTATACAAAATTAAAAGAAAAATTTGCAGAATTATATAAAGTAAACGTATGGGAAACTCAAGAATCATGTGCAAGCTACTTTGAGGAAAAATAATTATGATAACAATTACTCATTCTATAATCACAGGGATAGTACAAGGTTTGAGCGAATTTTTGCCCATATCAAGCTCTGCACATATAGTTTTTGCAACAAGTATCTATAAAATATTGACAGGAGCTAATTTTTCAGTAATTAATGCGGAAGAAACTTTCTTTGATATAATGCTCCATCTCGGAACACTTATTGCTGTTCTTGTGTATTTTAGAAAAATGATTTTGGATATTATCGTTGAATTTTTCAAAGCAGTAAAAAACAGAAATTTTTCTGATGAATACGCTAAATTGGGACTGTATATTCTAATCGGGACAATGTTTACAGTAATAATTGCATACCCGTTAAAAGATGTTTGCGAAAAACTTGTTTATTCTCCGCAAATTGTATCTGTATTACTTATCGGAACAGGTATAATATTGTTTTTAAGCGAATATGTTTCTAAAAATTTTCAAGCAAAAACAGATAAAATGAACTTAAAAAAATCAATAATAATGGGACTAGCACAAGGTTTAGCCGTATTTCCGGGATTTTCCCGCTCAGGACTCACTATTGCCTCAGGTCTATTTTCAGGATTGGACAGACTAACTGCAACTAAATTCTCTTTTTTATTAACAATACCTATTATTCTTGGAACATCAATTCTATATCCTATTTTAGAAATTAACACAGCAGAACTTACACAGTTCAATTGGATTAATATTTCAATAGGAACAGGGGTTTCAGCAGTTGTAGGATATTTGTGCATTAAATATTTTTTAATATTCGTTTCAAAATTCTCTTTAAAAATATTCGCCTATTACTGTTTGATAGCAGGAATTGTCTTAACTGTATTTTTTAACTTTGCCGCATAAATTATTCGCCATATAAATTAAAATTATGTAAAGATATGGCTTATCAGTTTTAAAGATGTATAATAAATTTAAAAAGGAATAGGAATATATGCAAAACACAATAGAAAGAAAACAAATAAAATATATAGACTTTAACTGTGATTTGGCACAGAGTTTCGGAATATACAAGAACAATTCGGAATTTGACCTGCTTGATTATGTAAGCTCTGTAAACATTTCAACAGGGTTTCACGCAGGAGACCCTCTCACAATCAAAAATGCTCTTTTAAAAGCAAAAGAAAAAAATGTTGCAATCGGTGCACATATAGGATTTGACGATATCCAAGGATTTGGATATAGAGAAATGCAATTAAGCGAAGAAGAAATTGAAGCCCTTGTAATATATCAAGTAGGAGCAATAATATCGTTTGCAAAAGCCTACGGAGTAGAAATAGACCACGTAAGAGCCCACGGAGCTATGTATGAGTTAATGGCAAAAGACTTTACTTTTGCATGTAACGTTGCAAAAGCAGTTAAAAAATGTTCTAAATGGCTTATCTTATACGGTGCTGCGGGAGATATTATCAAGAAAGCAGGAGAACTCACAGGCATAGCTACAGCTGGCGAATTATTCTTAAACAAAGTATATAACGCTGATTTAACACTTAACTCTGAAAAAGAAGAAAATAACGAAACAGAATTTGCAATAAACAGATTAAGAAAAATAATTTCAACATCATCAGTTGATAATGACTTAAACGGAACAACTCCTGTTGAAATTGACTCAATACATTTTTCAAACAAATATGTAAATTCATTGGAAATAATTAAGTTAGCAAACGAAATAATAGAACCGTCTCCTGTTAATTATAACAAAGCAAAACTGGCAGGCTGGGGAGAAGAATAAAACTTGTCAATAATATAAATCAATAAGTATTTAAACAAAACAGCTATTTTTGCAACAATTTAAAAACTTAGAGACAAATTATTGGTTGACAGATTGTAAATTGAGCTGATAAAAAATAAAGGAATAATTATGAAAAAGTTTATAGATAAAGAATTGCTAAATGATGCAAAATGGTTAATCCCAGGATTGCAGATAAAAAGATGGTTTTTACTTATTTTCATGGGTTCATTGTTTATAACAATAGGAACAATGATATTCTTTAACTTAAGACCTGTATACTTTACAATGGAAGTAATCAGAAAGATAGCAGCACACGCAAACACAGATATAATAGCAATAATAATAGTATTCATAGGTGTAATTTGTTTTTTCAAAGGATGGCAGAAGACTAATTTAACAATCCTTGATGTTCAGGATAAAAAAGCAAAAGGGAATTTACTTGAGTATTTATATCGCAGAAGAAAATTGAACAGAGGCCCTAAAATTGTAGCCATAGGAGGCGGAACAGGGTTGTCAATGCTTTTAAGAGGTATAAAAAACATAACAAATAATATAACTGCCGTAGTAACAGTAGGCGATGACGGAGGTTCGTCAGGAAGATTAAGAGAAGAAATGGGCGTTCTGCCTCCTGGAGATATCAGAAACTGCATAGCAGCACTTGCGGATAACGAAGACTTAATAACAAAACTTTTCCAATACAGATTTAAAACAGGAGAGGGCCTTGAAGGTCATAGTTTCGGTAATTTATTCTTAACAGCCTTATGCTCAATTACAGGCGATATGGTAAGAGCCGTAAAAGAATCTTCTAACGTATTATCAATAAGAGGAAGAGTGCTGCCGTCAACATTAGACGATATGAAACTTGCAGCAGAATATGAAGACGGCTCAATTGTTCACGGAGAAAGCAATATTCCTGAAGCTCACAAAAAAATTAAAAGACTGTTTACAGAACCTGAAAACTGTAAAGCACTTGAAGATGTTATTGCAGCAATAAAAGATGCCGATTTAATTATATTAGGGCCTGGAAGTTTGTATACAAGTGTTATTCCTAATTTGTTAATAAAAGAAATAGCCGAAGAAGTAGCAAATTCAAATGCCAAAAAGATTTATGTTTGTAATATAATGACTCAACCCGGAGAAACAGATGATTATAATGTTTCTGACCATATCAATGCAATATATAAACATGCTAACAGTAAAAAAATACTTGATGCAGTGCTTGTAAACGACAGTCTGCCTGACAATATGGCAGAAAAATATCAGGAAGCAGGCCAATTCCCTGTAAAACTTGATAGCAATAATATTGAAAATATAACAATTGTTCATAAAAAATTAATTGAAGAAAGTAAAGAGGGGCTTGTAAGACACAGCAGCTATCGTGTGGCAAGAGCCGTTTATTATTGGTACAGAAAATCTCAAAGAAAAAATAAAGATAAAAAATAATGGACATTACAAATTTTGTACAAAATATTGATTTAGGTAATTTGCAGATTGATTATACTCAAATGCAAATTCCTTTTCTTCATGAAATTTTAAATAGTGATTTTTTAGGTTTCAATAATTTAGATTTCACGTTTAGAATATTTTTACTGCTTGTGATAACAGCAATATCCATTTCTATAACAACAAAAATTGTTAAATATATCGACGAAAATTTAAAAAAAATATTTAAATTTTTCCATGGCAAATATGAATTTTTTGCAGAAAAAAATTTTAATACTCTGGTTTCAAAACAACTAAATTCACAGCTAAAAGATTTAAGCAGTTTTATAGTAGTCTGCGGATTTGAATTTCCTGACAAAACTATTCATCCAGAAATCATGTCAGAATTTGTAAGAGCATTTTTAATTAACCATAAAGCAAAAATAAAATATGATAAAAACTATTTAATTTTTACATTTGACGATTTTTATAAAATAATAAATAGCGTAATAACTCAATTGTACATAACAAAAACACTATTTTCAAAAAAATATCCGTTTCTGAAAATATATTTAAGCGGAACAGAAATTGAAAAGCCGGAAGACAATAATAAACAAATAGATTTAGCAAAAGGGTTAAACAAACTGAGAATAAGCAGTAAATATTTAATTTGCGATTCAACATTCAATTTTTACTATTCTCTTATAAAACCTCAATTATATGAACTTCAATCGAACGGGGAATATCTTATACAAAACGAAACAATAGAAACGTTTATGATGATGCAGCCGGTTGACCGTACATTGTAGTGTTAATGTCAATTTCTATGGCATGTCTTATAAAAGAATGTGCCATCAATAACAAATATGGATTTATTGTTGTTACATTAGATAAATTGACTTTTGCTTTTTGAACTTCGGGAGCTAACGAATCTTTTTGAGAAGTCTCTTCAACACCGATTGACGCCGTCATAGAATGCTCTTTACTGTCAGTTCTTAAGCGTTTCAGTAAATCTTCTTTAGGGAAAGTCTTATCACATGTTATAAATATATCAACAGAATTAGAGGTAATAAGATTAATTTCGGCACTAATATTACCGTAATTTTTAGTCGTAATCATAATTGAAATAGATGTGTCATCATCAGCAGATGAGTCTGATTTTTTCGTTTCAACATCAAGCTTAAAACCGACTCCCTCCTCTAAAGGAAGCCACGGTAAATATAGAAGCATAAGGTTTTTAATAGCAAGTGCCGTATCATCCTGAGAAGATGCCGAAATACTTGCATTTATTAAGCCAATAGTGTCTTGAATAGGTTTTGTATCAGTTATACCTTGACGTGTGGCAGTAGACATTTCTAAAATCAAACTATTTAAAGCTTGTCTGCTATGCATTTGAATTTGAGAGTTTAACATGCTTAAATTAACTCTCGACGGCAAAACTCTTGCAGAAACTTCTTTCATCGCAAGTTGAGCCGTTTCTTGCTGTTGAAGCTGTCTTAACTCTTGAGAAACTTCATCCTGAATTTTTTCGGCAGGATTTCTTGGCGGCATATTTATGGGCTGACGAATTTGTCTTCTGACGCTTTCACGCAAATCACCCATAGGCTCAAATCTTGCGTTATTCATTATTTGGGACTGTAATCTATTATGAATATTTAATGGTGAACCCGGCTTTTCATTAATATTTTGAGGCTGAAAATTTTGTACAGACATCGGCTCATCATTAATCATTGCAGCTCCGCCTGTAATAGCATTCGGACGCATTATGTTACTTTGAATTCTATCATTTACAAAATTTTGAATAGGGCGGTTTATTTGATTATTAATAATATTTTGCATTTGAGAATGAGCCCGATTATTTTGAATTTGACCGGCTCTGTTTGATAAACCGTTTTGAACGGCGTTGTTTATGTTCTGTTGTTGATTTAGGATTTGTGATTGACCCGCCGCATCAGGTCGATTTGGCATATTTGGCTGATTTGGGACTTGTGCCTGACCTTGAACTTGCGGTTGCTGCGGAACACCTTGCTGACCATTTGGCAACGGTCGATTTGGCATTTGGGGTTGGTTCGGCATATTTGGCTGGTTTGGCAAATTCGGCGTAGTTTGTGCTTGTGCCTGACCTTGAACTTGCGGTTGCTGCGGAACACCTTGCTGACCGATTGGTAACGGCCGATTTGGCATTTGAGGCTGGTTCTGCATATTTGGCTGATTTGGCAAATTCAGCTGATTTTGGGCTTGAGGCTGTCCCTGATTTTGCGGTAACTGCGGACGGTTCGCATTATTCATTCCTTGCATCGTCTTTGCAAAAGCATCCGATTGCTGTTGAGGAAGCTTCGTTTGTTGTCGAACTTCATTTTGCTCCTGACCGCCTTGTTGATTGCCTCTGCCCTGTCTATTATCCTGTTGAACCTTTTGTCCGCTATCATTATTTCTTTCGTTTTGGGGAACTAATGGAGGTTGTACCTGCGGTTGAGGATTTACAGGCTGGTTTGGCATTTGCGGTTGATTGGGCAAGTTCGGTTGATTTGGAACTTGCGAATGCGATTGGAATTGCTGCTGAACATTATTTGAACGAGGCTGATTTTGAACAAAATTTTGCATTTGCTGCATATTTTGATTTTGCTGTAATTGCCCTTTATTGTTTTGCAGAATTTGCTGATTTTGGTTTAAATTTTCATTAATTTGTTTCCCGTCAGTTTTATTTCCGTAAGCAATAAGCAAATCCGTTATATTATCAGGTAATTTTAGCAGATTTTTTATATAAACCGAACGGTCAACACTTGCAAGATGGTTCATCCTAATATTTTGCGGAATAAGCACCTGTTGTTGAATATTTTTTATAATATTTGATTGAAGTTGTTTTACAAGATTTTGAGCATTATTACCACCCTGTCCGTCATTTGCAACGGCAGGTTTTTGAACATCAAGCCTTGTGTTGATGTTTTGCCTGTTAAATCTTCGCAGAGCATCATTTATATTAAAATCGACCATAATATTATTATGCCCTAACGGTTAAAATGTGAAACGGGTAAATATGCTTGAGGATATGTATAATCCTCTTTAAATCCTGTATGTCTGTACATTTTCAAAGCAGGGATATTATTTGTTTCGCTTGTTACATTCAGCTCTGTAATCTTTCTTTCACCGCTTTTTGCCCAATTCAAAACTGTTTCTGTAGTTCTTTTTACAAGGTGTTTTGAAATACCTTTTCCTTGATGTTCCTTTTCAATACCGACAAGAGGAATATTTGCTATTGCTGAATTAAGGTTTGCAAGGCACACACCGCAAGGTCGTTTATTGCATAACAATATATAACTCGCATCTTTCAAAAATTCTCCATATATATTTTGAACAATTTTATCTAATATATCTCTTGTTCCGTCCATTGATTTGTATCTAGGGTCAAACAAGGCATCTGATGCTGTTTTAAAAGTTGAATGAATTATTCTTACTACATCTTCAAAATATACGTCATCCCATTTTTGAATAGTATAGCAATCTTCCAACTCGTTCAAGTTCATTGAACGCAATATATTTTCAGAAGTTTGTGTATTAAACAAAAATCTCAAAACTGCAAGTCCGACAAACTTAAACCCAAAAAACGAAATATCACACGCAAAGTCTGCTTGAGGCCCAATCATAGGATACGCAACAACTTTATCTTTTCTTTCTTTTTTCGTTAATTCCAAAAACTTTTCAACCAAAAGTTTTCTTTTTGTCACGACATCTTCGTCACCCAAACAGTGAATTATATTCAATTCCACTCCCTCTGATATTGCAGAAGTGTACAATAAAAAAGCTGTAGGAATATGATTTTCCAATAAGACAACTCCTTTCATGTAGTTTTTATCGACAGAATCGATAAATTCTTCATATTCAAGAGGTTTTAGTTCAAACATATAGTCGTTTAATGCTTTACTTTTAAAGTCATTATATACGCCCTGAAAAATTTTATATAAATTACTTGTAAGCGGTTGTACTTCGTATTTTTGTTCTTCCGTCATATTCATTTCCTTATAAAAAATGATGCATTTTTTCTTTTTTTGTATCCATATAACGCTTGTTATAAGGAGTTATATAAGGTTCTATTTTAACAATTTCATCTATTGTAAGGCCGTAACCTTTTAGAGCTATTATTTTTTTAGGATTGTTAGTAATAAGGTTAAATCTATTATACCCCAAATCCAAAATAATCTGAGCACCAACGCCGTAATCTCTCAAATCAGAACGAAATCCTAAAGAAAGATTAGCCTCAACTGTATCCTGACCTTCTTCCTGTAGATGATAAGCTTTTATTTTATTAACAATACCGATACCTCTGCCCTCATGGTCTGTCATGTAAACAACTGCACCGTTACCGTGTTTATCAATCATTTGCAGTGCTGAATGAAGTTGAGCGTTGCAATCGCATTTTAAACTTCCAAACACATCACCCGTCAAGCATTCCGAATGCACTCTGACTATAGGTGTTTTTTCAGGGCAGGTATCTTTAACAAGAGCTACGTATTCATGGTTATTCAAAAGATTTCTGTAACCATAAATTTTAAATTCGCCAAACTGAGTAGGCAAAAATGCTTCCGCCTCTCTAACTACAAATTTTTCTTTTTTAAGTCTGTAAGCAATCAATTCTTGAACGGTAATAAACTTTAGACCGTGTTTATCAGCAAAAGCTTTTAGGTCATCACGTCTTGCCATAGTACCATCAGAATTCATTATTTCGCACATAACCCCATTTGCACTGTATCCGGCAAGTCTTGCCAAATCTGTTGCTGCTTCGGTATGGCCTGTTCTTTCTAAAACTCCGCCCTGTTTTGCAACACAAGGGAAAACATGTCCCGGCTGTCTTAAATCTTCGGGTTTAGAATTTTTATCTACAGCAATCTGAATTGTTTTTGCCCTATCAAATGCAGAAATACCTGTTGTCACACCATATTTCATCGCTCCGTCGATTGATTGAGTAAAGGCTGTGTTCATTGATTCTGTATTTTTAGCAACCATCGGCGACAAATTTAATTCTTTGGCTCTTTCCTTATTTATAGCCAAACAAATCAAACCTCTGCACTCAGTGGCCATAAAATTAATAATATCAGGAGTTACTCTGTCTGCAGCACAAACAACATCTCCCTCGTTTTCACGGTCTTCATCATCGGCTATAATTACTAATTTGCCGTCTTTTATATCTTCTATGGCTTCTTCTATAGTATTAAATATATATTCTTTTTCTTCCATTATAAAAATCCGTTTTCTTCCAAGAAAGATTTTGTTATTTCTCTCTTTTCGTTACTTACAATAAAATTCTCTGCATATTTGGCCAGAATATCTGTTTCTATATTTACAATATCACCATTTTTTAACTCTTTCAAGTTAGTATTTTCAAAAGTATGAGGAATTACTGCACAAGAAAAGTTATTTTCTTTAATATCAGCAATCGTCAAACTTATTCCGTTTATTGTAACAGAACCCTTTTTTACCATATATTTGAGATAATTTTGAGGTATTTCAAAATACATATTGTAAAATTCGCCCAATTGTTCTTTTTGTATGTATTTGACAACTGTTTCAACATGTCCTGAAACAATATGTCCCGATAGTCTGTCTGATAACTTTAACGCCCTTTCTAAATTAACAGCATTTCCTGTTTTCAGATGAGATAAATTTGACACATTCAAGGTTTCGTCAGAAACTTTTACTCCAAAAGAGGTATTATCAAAATCAACAACGGTTTGGCAAACTCCGTTTACGGAAATACTATCGCCGAGTTTCACATCTTCCAAAACTTTGCTGCAAGATATTCTTAAATCAGCACCATGTGATAGTCTGCCAAATTTTGATACTATTCCGACTTCTTCTATAATACCCGTAAACATATATAAATTTTATCATGGATAAATTTTTACTGTCTATAAAATTTAACATATCAATATTAAATTATTCTGCACTAAGTCCACAAACTCACTATCGTTTAACAATACGGACTAATTCTCAAAGAATATAACAATCACGGTTTATTTCGCAATGGGCGAAAATTACTACAAAAGCTATTCTTTTTTTTTATTTCCAATATACATTAAAATTTTTAATATCCTCCATAGTTTGTTCATAATTTCCTTTGAAATTTATTGCTATTGCCCTATCATCAATATATATTTTAGCCGGTATTTTTACATTAGTTACATCATAAAAATAAATATCAATTTTATTCTTTATTAACCATTCAGTCGCTTGTTTTGTATTTCTTGTTGTAAATAATATCAATCTATAATCTTGTGATAAATTTTCTAAAAATTCTTTTGCCCCACTTTTTATTTCAGGTATTTTATTATTATCATATTTTGTGTAGTTATCTAATACACCATCTAAATCTATCATAATTGTTGATTTAAAACTTTTTATATTGTTGTTTTTATTTGATATTACATTGCCAAAACTAATTTATTTGTATAGATAATATTAATGATAATATTAGAATAGTTGATTTATTTTTCATTTAACCTCTCTTTGCTAGTGTTACTAGTTGAATATATTGCTAGTATAACTAACAATCAAAAAATGAACAAGTCTTATTTAAAGAAATTAGCAAAAAATATTAAACAAAAAAGACAAGAAAAATCTCTTACTCAAGATGATATTGGTATTAATGGTATTTCCCGCAGTATGATTAGTTTAATTGAACTTGCTAAAACAGATATTACTGTATCTAAACTAAAAATAATTGCAGACAATTTAGATTTAAAAGTTAAGGATTTGTTTGATTTTGAATAAATTTACTTTAAATAAATTTTTACTTTCCGATGCAAAAATGGTCGAAGATATTATTTAAAATGTCGTCTGTTATTACTTCTCCCGTTACTTCATCAAGACATAAAAGAGCTTGTTTTACATCAATGGATATCAAATCCTGAATTTGTTTTTCTTTTGAAGATATTAATGCCTGTTCAAGAGCTTCTTTTGCCCTTTGCAGGCATGTCGTTTGTCTTGAATTAGTTACATATTCAAGGTTTTCCGGTGATATTTCGCAAACTATATTTTTTATTGCCTCTTTTAATTCTTCAATACCTTCTTTTGTTTCTGCTGATAAATTATAAACATTTTCATCATATTTTGAATTCAAATCAATTTTATTTGCAACAATAATATGTTTTTTATTTTTTAACAAATCCAAAATCAACTTGTCTTCTTCTTGTATTCCCTGATTTATATCATATACAAATATACTTAAATCTGCCTGTTCAATAGATTGTTTAGAATAATTTATACCTATTTCTTCAACCTTATCCACATCATTACTGTTTTCATCACGTATTCCTGCCGTATCAATTAAGGTTACAGGTATTCCTAAATCAAGGGTTTCATGCAAGACATCTCTTGTTGTTCCCGCAATATTGGTTACTATCGCCCTATCAATATTCAATAAACTATTAAATACCGACGATTTACCAACATTTGGCTTGCCTACAATTGCGGCTTTTATTCCCTGTCTTAAGATATTACTTGTGTTTGAAGACTTTAGAACTGTTTCAATTTCATTTATTATATTCTCAAATATCTCTATTAAATAAGAATATTCAGGTTCTGCAACTTCTTCAGGAAAATCAATACCTGCTATAATTTTTGACAAAACATCAAAAACATCTTTTTTTATTTCATATATTTTTTCGGATAATTTACCTTGCAAATTTTTAACAGCACCTGTCGAAAAATTATCACATTTACTGTGTATTAAGTCACATACAGCTTCTGCCTGCGATAAATCAAGTTTTTTATTTAAAAAAGCACGCTTGGTAAACTCACCTTTTTCAGCCATTCTTGCACCCGTTTTCAAAACAAGGTTTAAAATATTTTTTACAATATTAACCCCGCCATGGCACTGAATTTCTATAACATCTTCACCCGTATATGACTGAGGGTTTTGAAAATAAAGAACTATAACCTCGTCTAAAATCTTTTCCCCGTCTTTTATAAATCCGTGAGAAATTTTATGGTTTTCTATCTTTTGCCCATTAAAAATTTTATTAATAATTTCCAAAGACTTATCACCTGAAATTCTTACAACACCAACACCGCCGTAACCCAACGGTGTCGAAATTGCTGAAATTGTATCAAATTCTTGTATTATATTCATAGTTCTATTATAGCCGAAAAAGAATAAAAAAAAGAGGATGACGTCTCATCCTCAACCAAAAAGAAATAGAGTGTGACTATACAACATATTTAAGTAATGATGCAAGCGATGCTAAATTACTTAATCCAACGGTACTATTATTAGCTGAATTCAACATACTTGCTACATTTTGGTTATAAGAAGTCCCGGCATTTGAATTTGACAATGCTGAAGAGATGAAATTTAATGCATTATTATTTGAGCCGTTCAAAAGCGTATTTAGCAAATTAATATAATTGTATCTGTTATTAAGCTCGTTATTATATAATTCAGATTTATATGATTGAAGTTCTTGAGCCAAATTTGCCATCGCATTTGCCCTATTATTTTCAATAGAATTTAAATTATTTAAAAACATTGAGTTATCAATATTCCCAAAACGAGAAGCAACATCATTAGTCATATTTTTAATCATTGGTTTATATAAACTGTCCAAAGTCTGTAATGCTTTATTTTTATAAGCTTCTACCTGAGAATTTAAATCTTTTAGAGTTGAAGAATTAAATGTATTTAAATTCGGTAAAGTTTCTGCAAGAGTCTTTTGTGCATAATTATAAACAGCTTTTTCATAATCATTCATATTGTAATTTGAATTAACTGTATTTCCTGATTTTGTAACAGACGATTTATTTTCTCCGTTAAGCGAAACCGAACCGTTTGAAAAAGACGGTATCGCAACATTAGCAGATGAAGTTTTTCCCATAAAAATGTCCTTTCTTTTTATAAGGAAGTTTATTCAACAGGCTGCAATTATATTATTGCATTTTGAAATCCAAAACTCTATAAAATATCCAACTTCTTTACAAAAAAATTGTAAAGAAATTGAAAAATTTAATAATAAAAGCGGGCGGTTTTAAAAAACCGCCCGCTTTTTCCTTATCTTAAATACTAATTAAATTAGTCTTTTCTTTCAGGAATTCTCATAGCATAGAATGTTCTTAATACAAATATCAATGCTACGACCAAGAATACAACACCAACTACAGGTGCATATTTTTGGAATGCAGGGTTGATAGCAATTTCCATTGCCAACAAGCCGAACAATGTAGTGAATTTAATGATAGGGTTCATAGCTACAGAAGAAGTATCTTTGAACGGATCACCAACTGTATCACCAACAACTGTTGCATCGTGTAAAGGTGTACCCTTTTCAGCTAAGTCAACTTCAACGATTTTCTTAGCATTATCCCAGCATCCGCCTGCGTTTGCCATAAATACAGCTTGGAATAAGCCGAATACAGCAATTGCTATCAAGTAGCTTACGAAGAATGATACAGGGTGTAAGTTTTCACCTAAAGGAGCTGATAAGAACGCAAATGCCAATGCAAATGAGAACAATGCAATAAAGATATTCCACATACCTTTTTGAGCATATTGAGTACAAATCTTAACAACTTCTTTTGAATTAGAAATGTTAGCTGATTGTTCTTCAGAATCTAACTTAATATGTTTTCTGATATATTCAACCGCAGAATATGCACCTGTTGTAACAGCTTGCATAGACGCACCTGAGAACCAGTAAATTACAGCACCACCGGCTATGAAACCAAGTAATGTGTAAGGATTTAACATATTTAATATCATTTCAGGAGTAATACCTAAAACGTTTTGAATTACTAAGATTAATGAGAAAATCATAGTAGTAGCACCAACAACAGCTGTACCGATTAATACAGGTTTAGAAGTTGCCTTGAAAGTGTTACCTGCACCGTCATTTTCTTCTAAGTATTTCTTAGCATTGTCAAAATCAGGTTTGAAATTGTATTGTTTTTCAATTTCTTCACCCACATTAGGAATAGATTCAATTAATGATAATTCATAAACTGATTGAGCGTTATCTGTTACAGGGCCGTAAGAGTCAACAGCAATAGTAACAGGGCCCATACCCAAGAAACCGAATGCAACTAAACCGAAAGCAAATACTGACGGATAAACCATTGTAGTTTCAGGGATAAATAAGCTTGCACCGTAAGCCAAGCCCATTAATAATACAATAACAGCTCCAATCCAGAAACCTGAGAAGTTACCTGAAACAATACCTGAAAGGATTGTTAAAGATGAACCGCCTTCACGAGATGCTGTTACAACTTCTTTAGTATGTAAAGCTTGAGGTGAAGTGAATTTTTTAGTAGCTTCAGGAATTAAAGCAGCACCAATTGTACCGCAAGAGATGATTGTTGATAAAACTAACCATAAACTTCCGCCCATTGGAGCTAATAACCAATAGCTTACGCCATAAGTCATAACAATTGACAACACTGATGTAATCCAAACTAAGTTTGTCAAAGGTTGTTCAAAGTCAAATTTTTGGGTATTTACAGCATAAATTTTAGTAAATATAGCGTTAATACCGTAAGAAATAATTGATGTTAAAATCATCAAAAATCTCATTGTGAAAATCCAAGCCAATAATTGACATTGGTTAACATCACCTTGAACAGCTAAAAGGATAAATGAAACAAGAGCAACACCTGTTACACCGTAAGTTTCAAAACCGTCAGCTGTAGGCCCGATAGAGTCACCGGCATTATCACCTGTACAATCGGCAATAACACCAGGGTTTCTAGGGTCATCTTCTTTAATACCGAATTGAATTTTCATCAAGTCAGAACCAATATCGGCAATTTTTGTAAAGATACCACCCGCTACACGAAGAGCAGAAGCACCTAAAGATTCACCGATTGCAAAACCGATGAAACATGCACCTGCAATATTACCGGGTACGAATAATAAAATTACTAACATCAAAATTAATTCTATTGATACTAAAACAACACCAATAGACATACCTGCTTTTAGAGGTAAGTTTAAGATGTTTAGAGGGTTGCCTTTTAAAGCTGTAAATGCAGTTCTTGAGTTAGCTAAAGTGTTCATTCTGATACCGAACCAAGCTACTGCGTAAGAACCCAAAATACCAATTACAGAAAAGGCCAAAATAATTAGAACACCTGTCCAACCCATTTTAGCCAATCCGCCGAAGTAAAATGCAATACATAAACCAATCAAGATTTCTAATGCAATTAAGAATTTACCTTGTTGAATTAAATAGGTTTTACAAGTTTCAAAAATTGTGTTTCCAACATTAGCCATGCATTCGTGAACTTCGATTTTTTTAACTTGAGCAAAAGCAATTAAACCGAAAATCAACCCTAAAACAGACACCGCAATACCGATTAACAATAAAGTGTGTCCTAAAGGATAATGTTTAGCAATGTTTGGAACAACTAAATCTGCTTCACTTGCCAATGCGGGAGCAGACACTAATAGCATTGAAAGAACCGATGCTAGTAGATTTTTCTTAGTGTTTTTTTCCATGCGTTCTCTCCTTAAACTAATAACTTTATTTTTATTTGAAATAAAAATAAACACTACATTATATATAAGATTATACTTTAAATACTATAAAGAATATTGTTTGTAAATATTTGTTAACAAAAAATCAATTATTCAGAGGACAAATTGTTTATATAAATGTAAGGTTGGTTAAAGGTTTTATTTTTAATGTTTAATTCGGTTAGTTCAAAAGTTCATACCAGTGTCTTGAACAAAAACACAGATGCTAAATCAGCATTTGTTACTAGCCCAATTCAAAAACCTTTTGTAAAAACTCAAACAGTTAATCCGGCTTTAGCACATATGAACTACTTTTTAGGCGGACAAGCAGTATCATTCAAAGGACACTCTTGTTCTACGTCTAATTTCAGAGTAGTAAAATTAAATGACGTTCCGTGCGGTTGCTGCGGAATGCCTATGTTAACCTATAAACAAAACCAACAACTTTGCCTTGAAGCAACCCAAAAATCAGGTTCTGATTTAGCCGATTTCTTACAAAACAACAAAAAATACTTTAGAGGTAATGAAAGTGCTATAGTTAACTATATTATCTCTGAAGCACAAAAAGACGAAATGACAGATGTTTCATCTATTATTTCTCACAGTAATGTTGATACTCACGAAGTTTTCAACAACGAAAACAAAAGAGTTTTAAACAACATCAAAGCATCATTATTATCAAATCATTGCAGAAACAACGAAATCAATTCTTACGTTGACAACACAATCGCTCAACTAAAAAGCGAAGATAACGTAAACTTTAGACGTAATAATTTCTTATCAGGTTTAAATGCTTTATTAAATTCAAACGGCGACAGAGAATTAAAACACCAAGTATTGGATAGAGCTGTTAAACTTCCGACATCAGAAGCACAAATCGAAAAATTCTTCGAAAAATATTCAAATGCATCAACAACAAAAATCATGCAAAGATTATTAAACCCTGCAACAGCAACAGCAGAACACATTCAACCACATTCGTTAAAAGGAGCAAACAATACAGCAAACTACCTTGGTGAATGCGGCGAATGCAACAGCAAAAGAGGTAATTACGATTTAAATAACTACTGGATGACAAATTATCCTAACATGCCTGAATCAGCACAAAAAAACATAGACTTTGTTACAGATAAAATTGTAAGCGGCGAATTAGGCGATAAATATGACGATTATCCTGTTGATTTGCAAAAAGCATTAGAAAAACAAACTAACGGACAAATCAAATTAAGAGTTTTAACACCTGAAGAAATTGAAGCAAAAAGACAAGAATCTAAAACAGAAGAAGAAAAAGCAGCATAATATAGAATTACTAAAAACCAAAATAAACTTAAACTACAAAAACTAAACAGGAAGTCCAATGTTATCACATTGGACTTCCTAATAATAAAATTCAAATTTTTAAAATTTATATATCGGATTATCACCTTGAGTTTGCGTATTGCCTAAAAGGTTTTTTATATCTTTAATACTAAGACCTGAATTTGAACCTGTATTTCCAGTATTTTCCCCTGGGTTTGGTCCATAATTTCCGCTATATACAGGGTCATCTCCTTGGGTTTGTGTATTACCTAAAATGTTTTTCATCTCTTCAATACTAAGACCAGAGTTTGAACCTGTATTTTTTCGTGGACCATTTAATTTATACGGCTCAATATCACTTCCTGTTTGAGTTTTATTATTATCAATAGCAGGTGGTTTACCTTGAGCAAATCTAGAGCTAACGGTTGAATTTCGTAAAAAATTGCTAATGTTCATTTAATTCTCCTTTCATAAATATTCAATATTACCAACACTTTTCATATCGACAATATAGCCAAAAAACTTTAGTACTCCCCATCCCATCATATCATATCATATCATATAGGTGATTATACTTGAGTTTCAGCCATTTTAAAATTCATATTTACAAAAGTTTACAATTTTATCCAAAGTCGCCACAATTCAATATTAACAACAGTTGCAACGCTTACAATATTTATTAACAAAACACAACTTCGTACCGCATACTAAATTTATTTAGTCCAATAAATGCTCTAACTGTTCAATAATATCATCATAAAGACATTTATCAGAAGTAGACTGTTTCAAAAACGCATTAATTCTGTCAATAAATTTAATAGCTTCATCACATTCAGGATTAGAGCCTTTAATATAAGCACCTATATTAATCAAATCTTCGTTTTTTCGATAAACAGCCATTAAATTTCTTATTCTTCCCGCAGCAGCTCTGTGTTCTTTTGTAGTAACATCACCCATAACACGACTTATAGATTGCAGAACATCTACGGCAGGGAAATGATTTTTATGTGCCAATTCACGGGAAAGCATTATATGCCCGTCGAGAATACTTCTTGCCGTATCCGAAACAGGTTCGTTAAAGTCATCACCCTCAACAAGAACCGTATACAACGCTGTCATTGTTCCCTTATCGTTAGACCCTGCACGTTCCATTAACTGCGGCATAATAGCAAACATGCTCGGCGGATAACCTTTTGTAGCGGCAGGTTCGTTTAAAGACAAACCAACCTGTCTTTGGGCCATTGCAATACGGGTAACCGAATCAAGCATAAACAATACGTCCAAACCTTTATCCCTAAAATATTCCGCAATAGTCGTAGCAACAAACGCTGCCTTAATTTTGACTAAATCAGGTGCATCGGAAGTAGAGGCAACAACAACCGAACGACGTAATCCCTCTTCACCCAATATGTCTTCAATAAACTCTTTAACCTCACGGCCACGTTCACCGATTAGAGCAATTACATTGACATCAGCCGTTGTATTTTTAGCCATCATACCCATTGTCGTACTTTTGCCCACACCAGAACCTGCAAAAATACCCATCCGCTGACCTTTTCCTACAGTTATAAATCCATCTACGGATTTTATGCCCAATGGCAAAGGTTCGCATATTCTGTTTCGTTTTAAAGGATTTATTATATCAGCTTTTGTCGAACGATACGTTTGACATGGGATTTCACCAAGATTATCAATAGGGTTTCCCAATCCATCCAAAACTCTGCCCAAAAGCTGCTCACCAACTTTTATTTTCATTGGATAACCTGTATTTACTACAGTTGCACCGGGTTGAATACCCTCCATTTTACCCAACGGCATTAACTGAATTTTATCGGTTTTTCCGTCATCTGATTGTTTAAACCCTACAACTTCCGACCAAATTGGTTCGCTGTTATCGCTCGGGTATATATAACACAAATCACCTATACTTGCCTGCGGGCCCTCTGATTCTATAATAAGCCCTATTACCTGTGTAACTCGGCCTATTTCTTTTATAGTTTTTGTTTCCTCAATAATTTTCAGGTATCTTTCTTTATTGAACATCTTCTTCACCTGTTATTTCTTCTCTTTTAACAGGAGGAATTTGCATATCTTCCGTTTCCGGCAAAATCGGATTTTCCTCTAAAAATATTTCAGGATTTAAACTGTCAACATTACCTTGTTCATTCTCTAAATTAATAGATGAATCGTCAATTTCAGGAGCAATCGTCATCATACTTTCCTGAGAAACACTATTTGAGGTTTCAAAATCACTCTCCAATCCATCATCTGCTGAATTATCATCAACTGTCAAAATTTCTTCAAACTCATCAAGATTAATATCATGTATACTAATTTCATTTTTGTCTGACTGCTCATTTTCTAAAACAACATGTCCGTTATCCAAATCCGCCTGTTTTAATGCCTCAATATCCAAATTGTCATAGTATTCGGCATCTTCATCTCTAATCTTATCATCGTAAGATTGAATATCATCCAATTCGTTTAAAAACGCTTCAATATTTGCATCATCAGACAGTTCAATATTTTCTAACGCCGTAATATCATGTTCTTCCAAAGACATCATGAATTTTTCAAATTCTTCATCTTCAGAGTTATATGCCTCAAACAATCTATCCGCAATTTCGTTTATTTGCGATTTAACCCTGCTGTCAACACGGCTAAGCATTGATTCTACTATCGTCCCATCAGCAGAAACATTATTATCTTCTAAAATTCTTATATTTTGAAGTTGAGGAATTTCTTCTTTCAGCCTATCAGATATTGAATTTATAACTTCCATAAGCTTTGGATTTACAATAATTGTTATATCTTCTTTATCTTTCAATTCTTTTATAGCACTAACCGTAAGCATTTTAACTATTTCGGGATTTAATTCCAAAGATTTAGTGCAAACTTTTTTTGCAATCTCAATGACAAGACTTAGAATATCAAGTTCAGAAGATTTAACTATATTATTTTTAAGCTCAAACTGGCATTTTGCAAAATTATCCACGGCATGGATTTTATTTTCCAATTCATTTGTAATAACTACATAGCCCTGCTTATAACCGTCATCATAACCTGCTTGATATGCTTCTGCCTTTATTTTTTCTGACTCTTCAGCCATTTGAGTTTCAAAGGCTTTTGTATCTTCTTCTCTTTTTTTTGCTATTTCAGAATTTTCTTTTTCTATTCTTACATTTGCTTCATTTATTAATTCTTCGGCCTTTTTTTGCCCTTCCTCAATTAATTCTTGCTTTTGAATTTCTGCTTTTTTTATTTCTAATTTAAGCAGTCGCAATTCATCCTGTAGCTGCATCCCCTCAGGAGAATTTAGTTTGTCTTCTTTTTTTTCTATCGGCAATACAAAATTGTCACCTATGTGAACATTTGTACCCTTTATCCTAGTCAATTAATTCATCCTCATTGTTATCACGAGAAATAGTGATTTCTCCAAATACTTCAAGATTTCTGATAATACCGATAATTTTTGTTTGAACTTCTTGAACTTCTCTTGCTCTAACAGGGCCAAGATATTCAATTTCATCTTTCAACATTTCTTGAGCTCTATCAGACATATTTCTAAATATCTTATCTCTAAGGTCTTGTTTTGTACCTTTTAATGACAATGCCAAATCTTTTGTATCGACTTCACGCAGAATTCTTTGGATAGCTCTATCATCAAGGTTAATAATATCTTCAAACACGAACATTAACTCTCGAACTTCTTCTGCCAAAGGAGGATTTTCAACTTCAAGAAGTTCAATTACATTTTTTTCGGTATTTCTATCTGCACGGTTCAAGATATTTGCTAAGGTGTCAATACCGCCTGCTTTAGAGAAGTCTTGAACCATTACTGATGAGAATTTTGTTTCTACAATTTTTTCAATATCTGTTAAAATTTCAGGGTTTGTAGTATCCATATCGGCAATTTTCATTGCGACCTGAGCCTGAGTTTCCGGCGGAAGATAATTTAATACTTTTGCTGAATGTTCAGGTTTCAAATATGCCATAATCAACGCAATAAGCTGAGGATTTTCATTTTGGAACGACGTTGCCAATTGTCCCGGGTCTGCCTCATTAAAGAATTGGAACGGATTTGAGTTCATCATTGTCATCAACTTATTAAGCATTTTTTCAGCCTGACTTTCACCATAAGTCAATTCCAACAATTGTTTTGCATAGTTAATACCACCTGATGAAAGATAAGTACTTGCCTGGAAAAGGGCTCTAAATTCGTCAAGAATATCACTTAAGATATCGCTTGGAACTTTATTCAAACTGGCGATTTCAAGGGTAATCTGCTCCAGAAGCTCTTCATCAGAAATATTTTTTAAAACTTCACTGGCTGTTGTCGGACCAAGCAAAATTAACAATGCCGCAACTTTTTGGGTTGAAGTCATTGTTCCTAATGATATTTCTTGATTTTGGACTTGATTATTATTTGTATTTGGTGGTGTCATTTTTATTAATCCCTAATAAATGATGTTAATATTCTTGCAGCTTCAGCAGGGTCAGCCATTATTGTTTCATTAAGTTCCATTCTTGTTTTTTCTAATTCTGGGTCAAGATGGGCCTCAATTGTAGGCAGTGATTCCGACAAAATAATATCCGGTATTTCATCTTTAATTTCAGGAAGTGTAGGTTCAATAATTTTCTGAGCCTTGTAAGTATCTTCCTTGCCATATATTTTTCCTGCTTTCGACATCAAATCTCTTATTATAAACAATGCCGCAAGACCTAATATAAGAACTACAAAAAGAGGGCCTAACTTTGTTGTTACGTAATCTACAGTCGAATCCTTTTTGAATTCTTTCATAACTTCTTCTTTAGCAGTTTTTTCTTCTGCAAGACCTTCAAATTGTAAGCTTGTAACTGTTATCACATCGCCTCTTTCGTAATCTGCACCTGCAGCAGAAAGAACAAGACCTTTTAACTCATCTTTTTCCTTTTGTGTTAAAACTTTATTTACTGCAACAGCTATTGTCATTCTTTTTATTGTTCCGGGAGCGTAAATTATCTGTTTAATTTCTTTTGAAACACTGTAATTTACAGCATTTTTTTCTTTTGAATAATTAAGGTTTTTTCTGTCAACATTAGCACCAGCAGGGGTTTGATTAGGGTTTTCATAAGTTTCTATTTCACTTTGAGAACTTGTAACAACGCCTTGAGCATTTTCACCACCTACAGGAATATAGCTTTCTATGGTTGCTTTTGCACTGTTAAAATCAATATCGGCCGAAACCTGAACATTTACGTTATCTTTTCCAACGATTTTTTCAAGAACTTCTACAACTTTTTCGGAAGTTTGTTTTTCAAGATTATTCTTAAAACTTTCCATATCATTAGAATTTTTTCCATTTTCGTCAGATAAACTGTTACCAGCTTGGTCTGTTATGAATACTCTATCAGGAGTCATTCTCGGAACAGCATAAGCAACAAGATTTTTAATAGCCTTAACCTGACTTGATTTTAGGCGATAGCCGGGTTTTAAAATAAGCATAACAGATGCAGTAGGGGCTTCGTCTTTGTCCTGAAAGATAGAACGTTCAGGTTCTGCAAGCTGAACTCTTACACTTTGAATTCCGCTCATTTTTTCGATTGAACGGGTTAATTCTCCTTGAAAAATTCTTTGTTTTGTTAATTTATTTTTAAAATCAGTTGAACCAAGCTGCATATCATCAAGCAATTCAAAACCTTGTGATTGAATTTGGATTAAATCATTTTCTGCAACATAAACTCTTAAATCATCCTTTTCTTTAGAATGAACCATAATAGTTTTTTTATCATCGGCAAGCTTGTAAGCATGGCCTGTTTTTTTCAAACTTTCAACAATATTTGCGGCATCAGTTTCGTTCAAATCGGTATACAAAACTGCCCAATCAGGTTCAAGAGATTTTACGAGGAAAAATGTCGTCAAGGCAACGGTAATAATAATCATCGCCATTAGCCCGATTTTTTGAGGCAAAGCAAGACCTGACCAAATTCGCTTAATATCTTCGCTTAATAATTTTATATAATTATTTTCCATAATTCCCCTAATTATACCTTTATAAACATAATAACTTCTTTACATGAGTATTTCAATTTTGTTAAGCTATCGTTACGTTTGAGATATTTTTAGGTAAATCATAAATTTTTCGTACAAAATCTTTAGATTATTACAACGCCATATTTTTAATATCGGTGTAGGCAGAAATCAATTTATTTCTTGTTTGAAGTGCCATTTGCATACTTAAAGATGCTTTTTCTTGAGCTATCATCAAGTCATGAACACTTACATCCCCGCCCATTGCAAATTCTTCTTGTGCAGCATCAGCTATTAATCTTTTATTATTTACATCGTTTAAACTTGATGATACGGCTCTTTCAATTTGTTTCATCAACCCTCCGGCCGTATCCGGTGCAGGTTCTGCTTTTGCAGTTTGAAGATTTAAAATTTTATCGAATTCTGTTTCATTTGGGATTTCAACTTTTTGGTTTAAAGTTGCATTTCCTTTCAAAAATGCATTATACCCCGTTATCGGCTGATAATTATAACCCTCAATATTTCCTATAAATTCCATTTTCATTCCCCTTAGATTACTTTTAAATTTTCAATATTTTTGTATTCAAATTTATATTTGAAGAGCGGATTGTATCATCGACTTAATATTTTCCGCAACAACAGAGTTTGCTTCATAAGCCTTTGATGCCGATACCATATCAACCATTTCTTCCACAACGTTAATATTTGGTAAATCAACATAACCGTTTTCGTCAGCATCAGGATGAGACGGGTCGTACACAGTTTTAATCGGATTTTCAGTTTCATGAATTTGTTCTACTCTTACACCGTTTGAAACATATCCTTGATTTAAGGCTATTCCCGTATTAATGTGCAAATTTCCCGTATACGGGTCAAATCTTGCATCAGGGTTATTTGCGGAAAAGTTTGACGGGCCGTGATTGATGTAATCTTTGTAAACAGCAGCAAAACTTACATCTTTTTTAATGTAAACCCCCTTTGTCCCATCGGGTTTTCTTGTTGTATTTACGTTTGCAATATTACTTGCTATCGTATCCATTTTTACTCTTTGGGCGGTCATGCCTGACGCTGCTATGTCAAAACTGTTAAAACTCATTTTATTACCTGTTTTCTACTCTACCATTCATCATTTATTTTTCGGATAATTATCCTGTCAAATTTTAAAATGAACATTTATATTCATTCTATTGTCTACTTACATTATTGACTTTTTAGAACCTCACTTAATCCCTCAAATGAACGTTTTTCCAAATTAGAAAGGATAACGTATTTTGTTCCCGCTTTTGTCAAATCCATCATTTCTTTTTCAAGTTCAACATTATTTCCTTGCGGGTCTGTTCCGGAAAAAACATCATCCATTATTTGAGGATTGTATTTTCTGTATAAGTCAGATTGTAAGAAGTTTTTTTCTTGTATCGTAAGCTGTCTTGGAGAAGACGGCGTTATCGCCATAAAGTCATCTACCGTTTGAGGTGTATACTTTATGCTATTTTGACCCTTTATATAATTTTTTAAATTATCATTCTCAATTATCTCAGCGAGCTGACTTTCAAAAGCCACTTCTTTTCTTTGATAATTCGGAGTCATTACGTTAGCAATGTTGGCACTGATAGCATTTTGGCGTTCCATCAAGCCATCAAGCCCTAATTTTGTTATATTCATTGTTCTTGTCGATAGTAAATCAACCATTTATTTTCCCCTTAAAGTGACATTGGTACACTTACTTCAAACTGCGTAGAGTCCATATCAGATTTCAATAATCTCAAATGACCTTTTTGTTCTTCGATTGTTTTTTTAGAAATAAACAAACCTAAACCTGAACCTTTTTCTTTTGTCGAAAATCCCTCATTAAAGATTTGTTCTCTTCTATCTATACTGATAGGTTTTCCCGTATTTTCAACAATAACCGCAGCATTTCCATCATCATTAATAAGTGTTTTCACACGAATTTCGCCCTTTTCTTCTATGGCTTCTGCCGCATTTTTTATTAAGTTTATAAGTACTCCAACGAATTTATCGTAATCAGCCTGAATTGTCACAAGCAATTCGTTTTCCACTTTGATTTCCAATTCTTTCTCTTTTGTTTGGGTGTAAACGCTTGCAAGCTCACATGCTTCACTTACCAGTTCATTTAATTCACATTCCTTTAATGTGCTTGGTTTTATTGATTTCAAATCTATTAAGCAATTATTTGCCATTTTAATTGATTTTTTAATTGTTTGAAGTTGAGCATTATCACCCGTATTTTTTATCAAAATATCAGTGTATAAATCAATTATAGAAAGCTGATTTTTCAATTCGTGAGAAACATAGCTTGATTTTTTTGAAATAAAGTCAAGCTGTCTTGCCGATTCATCACTCTTAATCAAATCATCCTGTTCAATAGAAGAAATCATTACATCTTGATTAATATCATTCAACATATCAACGACTTTTCTTAGAGATAAGTTCATAAGAACATTATCACGTCTGTCGGGTTTGTATGTATCTTGATAGTATTGCAAACTTTTTGTACTGTTTTCTTTAATGCAATCAAACGATACGCACAAATCTCTTGAGTTGTACAAGATGTAATAACCTGCTCTGTCACCGTTCGGGTCAACTAAATCGTAATCCCAAATAAAACTTGCACCAAATCTTTCTGTTAATACATAAACAAATTCTGTATTCTCCCACATTTCTTGTTTTAAATATTCAGAACCCTTTGAGAAATCGTAAACATTAACATTTGCGAATTCTAATCTTTTTAATAAACTTTCCAAACCTTTTCTGTCATTTAATCTGTACAAAACAACACCTGCAGCAGGAGTATCAAGAACCGGTTCAAGCATTGTTCTTACTATTCCGACAATGGTTTGTTTTTGTAATGTTTTATTTTCTTGTAAATATATTAAATCTTTTAAATTATTATGTTTTTTTAATACTGCCATTTTCCCTATCCTTTTACATATTTGTCGTGCCACATATATAATGTAACACGACAAATTGATACATTATATGAAAGGAATCTTTATTAAACCCTTACTAATTGCTTTGTTCTTTTTTTCATAAATCCATTATTAATTGCATATAATACAGCTTGTGTTCTGTCATTAACTTGCAATTTTTGGAAAATATTATTTACGTGTGTTTTTACTGTTGTATCAGAAATAAATAATTGAGATGCAACTCCTTTGTATGTAACACCTTGACATAATAAATCCAAAACTTCTTCTTCTCTTGCAGTTAAGAATGAAAGATAATTTTCTTCTTGAGTTGTTTCTGTTTTTTCTTCGATAACTTGTTGTTGGAAATATTCGAAAAATCTTGAAGTCAAACTTGCCGGTAAATATACTTTTCCGTCAGAAACTTCTTCCAAAGCATAAATCAACTGTGCTGATGCCATTGTTTTTAACACATATCCCTTTGCACCTAATTTCATTGCTCTAAATATTAAATCAGAATCATCATATCCGCTTAATACCAATACACGCACACCTAAATTCATTTTTTCGATTTCTTGAATTACTTCTAAACCATTTTTTTCAGGCATATTCATATCTAATAAAACTACATCAGGATGATATTTTTTTATTAAATTCATGCCGATATTAGCATTTGTTGATGTACCTACAACGTTAAACATGCTTTCTGAACTGATTAATTCGTTTACAGCTGCTAAATGGTCATAGTTGTCATCAATTAACAATACTTTTGATTTTGATTTAGATTTAAATTCACGTCTCATGTGATTCCCCCCTGATTTTTATATGTCTCTTTTTATTTTTTAGTTGTTTTAATTTTAGTGCTTTCTGTATTTTTTCTTATTTAACTTTCTACACCGTTTATATTACATTTTTTTTACGATATATACATCAATAAAAAGATTAATATTTAATACATTTAGCGGTTATACAAAGATGTAAACCTTTAGATGTATTTTTCGGCTCAAAGCCAATATTTTCAAAACTTTTCTTTCTTCCTGCAATTATGATATACTTAGTTTATTAAGAGGAGAAAATTTATGGAAATAATCATTTTTTTGGTTGGTTTATTTATAGGAATTGCAGTTACAACAATAGTTTTCAGGATTTCTCAAAAATCATCAAAATCCATGACAAACGAACTGTTAAACCAAATGCAATTACAATTTGAAAACACAGCTAATCGTATTTTTAAAGAAAGCAGCGAGGAGTTTTCCAACGTTAATAAAGAAAAAGTTGAGCATTTATTGGCGAAGTTTAAAGAGAACAGTGAAGAATTTTCGAATACAAATAAGGAAAGACTGGAAGTCTTTTTCTCAAAATTTAAAGAAAAGATAGAAGATTTTGAAAAAAGAACAGAGCAAAATTTTAAAGATGAAACAGTTAAATTTACACGATTTGACGAAAATATAAAAGCCTTTTTAGAAGCAGGAAGTAAAATTTCGCAAAACACAAATTCACTTATAAGTGTAATGAAATCTGATAACAGAACACAAGGCCACTGGGGAGAAATCGTGTTGGAAAGGGTTTTGGAAGCATCGAACTTAAGACGGGATGAAGAATTCTTAATCCAAAAAAGCACAGGTGACGGAAGACCAGATGCCATTGTACTATTACCTGAAAAAAGATGTATTATGATTGATGCAAAAACTTCATTTGCCTCATGGTATGAATATTTGAATGCAGAAGATGAAAATATAAGAGCAGAAAAGCTAAAAGAATTTAAGGACTCAACAAAATCACATATTCAAGGACTTACAAAGAGGGATTACAGCAGTTACGAGGATTACACGGCATGCGAATACATTTTGATGTTCATTCCGATAGAAAGCTGTTATTCGCTAATGTTTTGCGAGGACTGTACTTTGTGGGAATACGCATGGAAAAACAACGTAATGCCTGTTTCTCCGTCAACACTGCTTGCAACATTAAAAATTATTAACTCAATGTTGGTCGTAAACAGACAAAATGATAATGCCCTTGAAATATCTAGATTATGCTCAAAAATGCTTGATAAATTTGCAGATATGCTGAAAGACCTGCTTGGGGCAAGAAAAACAATGGACAATGTACTAAAAAAACTTCAAGGCAAGGATAATATTTTGATAAATATTGAGAAAATTAAAAACCTTGGCGGTACAATGTCAAAAGAAATACCTGAACTTCCTGAAGATTTAGATGCAGAATAAATAAAAAAGAAAGACGGCGGAATTTGAGTTTTCAAATTCCGCCGTCTTTTTAAAAAGTTACATTAAAATAATTAATATTCTAAATTAATTTGAGAGAATTGAATAATTTTATTTTTACCACGTCTTTTAGCGTTGTAAAGAGCATGTTCAGCATATCTGATAACTGTGTTTGCATCTTCTTCAACATTCGGTAAGCATGGGTAAGTTGAAATACCGCCTGAGATTGTAATAGGATGTCTTTCTTCTTCTCCTGCAGGTATAAATTCCATTTTTTCAATATCTCTTCTAAATCTTTCTCCAAACAAGAAAGCATTATCTTCAGTTGTATTTGGAAGAATAAGAATAAATTCTTCGTCGCCGTAACGAGTTAAAACATCTTCTTTTCTTACCATTTGTTTCAATTTTTCAGCAAGGTTTTTCAATAAAACATCGCCCCATTCATATCCGTACATATCGTTAACAACTTTAAAGAAGTCGATATCAAATAATAAGCAAGATAGCGGAGTTTTATAACGTCTTGCACGTGCAATTTCTTGATCCAAACGTTCTTGCAAGTATTTTCTGTTATGCAAGCCTGTTAATTCATCAGTGGTAGAAACTTTATTGATTTTATCTCTATATTCTTTAATTTTTAATAAAGAACGAACTCTTATTAACAATTCATCTTTATTAACAGGAGAAGATATAAAATCATAACTTTCAGCTCTTACAGTAACATCCGTAAACACAGGGCCTACGAACAATACAGGAACTTTAAATTTTGTAACCATTAATTCATCTTTTAGATTAGGTACATCTTCCATAATTATCAAACTTGGAACGACACCTTCATAATCTTTTAATTCTTCTGCTTTTTCAACTCTTACATTAATATCTTCTATCCCTTGCAGCATTTCTGCCAAAGTCGATTCATCTTTTGTTGTATAAATTGCGATATTACTCATTTAACTCTCCCGTCGTTTGGACTAATTTTAAATTAATTATATCTTAATAAAAAAAAAAATACAATACATACAAAAACTAGTTTGATAATACAAACACAGCCTCTTCCGCAAGGATATTCGGCAGAAGCCTTAACAGCTTATCTTTGCGGACTTTTGAGTGATTTAGATATATAGATTTCAATATTTTTATATTATTATTTTTTGTAAAATCAAAGAAATCTTTAATCGTTAAAAGGTGTATATTAGGTGTATTATACCACTCGTACGGAAGCATCTTAGACACGGGCATTCTGCCGTTAAACAGCAGATACATTCTGACACGCCAATATGCAAAATTCGGGAAACTTACTATAGCCTTTTTACCGACTCTTAACATTTCTTTAATAACCAAATCAGGATGTTCCGTTGCTTGAACGGTTCTATTCAAAATAACATAGTCATATTCTTTATTCGAAAACTGAATAAGACCCTCATCTATATCGCCCTGTATTGTGCAAACACCTTTTTCCAAACAGCTTATTACGGACTCCTGATTAATTTCAATTCCCTTACCCTTAACATGTTTATTATCAATTAAAGATTTTAAGAGAGTACCATCGCCACAACCCAAATCCAAAACTGAAGAATTTTCTTCAATAATTTTTGTAATCACAGAATAATTTAAATGTATACCTCTATTATTTTCCATTTCCTTTAATTTCCAATCTGTTATAAACTGTTGAATTAATAGTAGCACCTATCAGCATTAAAATAGACGTATAATATAACCAAACCATTAAAACAGCAAAAGCACCAATTGTACCGTAAACGAAATTATATGTATGCAGATTATTGACATACATCGCAAAAATACCAGAACCTATTAACCATGAAATACAAAAGAAAAATGTTCCCGGAACAGTACTTTTTAATTTCAATTTTTCAGATCCTTTCATATCAGGCAAAAGATAATAATGTAAAAATGCCATTAAATATAAGGCACAAAATGCAATTGGCCATCTAAAAAACATCCATATATCAGCAAAATTTTGACCCAAATTTAAATATACTACACAAAAATTTATAATAATCTTACCAAATATAATCAGATTTATGGTCAAAAATAAAACTGCAGTATCAACACAAACCATCAAAAAAGCCACTGCCCTTGTATATAAAAAGGAACGAGTTTCATTAATTTTGTAGGCTCTGTTTAAACCTTTTGCAATAATAGCAACCATGTTTGTTGTCAAAAAACATGTAATAATAAAACCTAAAATAGCCCAAAATCCGCCTTTAGTATAAAAAATAACTTCTTTCAAAACAGTTTGAACCAAACTCATTGACTCTCCAGGCATTATAGATGACATAAATGCAAAAATAGGACGCATAAATTCATGCTTGCCAAGCCAGCCAAATATACCTGTTAAAAAAAGCATCATTGGAAAAATTCCCAAACATAACATATAACTCATTTCCGATGCCATGCCAAAAAAATCATTATCTAATACAGATGTAATCAGTCGTTTTAAATATACTATAAATCTTTTCATTAAAATTCCTGCATATGAATTTGATTGATAATTCGCTTAACAGCATCCTCTGCCGATGCCTTAACCGTACATCCCGCAGCAAACTTATGCCCGCCACCTGAAAAATGCTCGCAAACTTTCGCTATATCAATATGTTTACTTCTCATAGAAGCCTTAAATACTTTATCTCCGATTTCTTTCAACACAAACGATACTTCCGTTGTATGAATTGAACGCAAAGTTTCTGCTATACCATCGGTATAATCACTCTTTGCATTAAACTTATCCAAATCTTTTTTATAAATAATAAGGTACGCAATCTTGTCATCATCAAGAAACTGTGCTTTATTAACACAATAATTTTGAAATAAAACAAGCCCTTTTGATTTATTTTCATAACATTTTTTATAAACATCAACAGGTTTAACACCAATTTCCACCAAATCAGCCGCAATACGCAAAGACTGAGCCGAAGTATTATCAAATCTAAATCCGCCTGTATCAGTTAATATTGAGGTATATAAACACAACGCAGACTCTTCACTGATTTTCCAATCCAAATTTTTTGCAACTTTGTAAATGACTTCGCCAGCAGAGCTTGCATCGCCCTCAACAACAACTATATCACCATACTTATTGTTTGTTTTGTGGTGGTCAATATTAACTTTAACTTTTGCCTTTTCATAAAGAATTTGCCCATCCGCAAGTCTGTCCAATGCCGCCAAATCGACAGCTATTACTAAATCATAAACCATTGATTTATCAATATCCGCCAGAGTTTTTACATCTTTGATATTAGGAAGATAATTATAAACATTAGGAATATGTGACAAAGCAAGCATTGACGCTTTTTTCTTAAAATTGTCCAAAAGCAGAGAATAAACAGCCGTCATTGAACCCAATGCATCTCCGTCGGGATTTATATGGGTTACAATGAGTATATTTTTAGATTTATTTATGATATCATTTAAATTATCTAAATTCATGGTTATAATTTTACCATAAAGAAAAAATTACGGGGTTGATATGAAGAAAATTTTATACACAAATTTTGACGGCATAGACGACATACTGGCCTCAATGCTTGATGACACAAATAAAACAAGAAAAAAAACAGATGATGAATTTAGTAACAATACGAAAAATTTAATAAAAAAAGCAATAAACAGAAAAACACTTTATACATTCTGGAGTAAAGCAGCAGGAGAAAAATTCGGAAAAATATCATATCCCTATGGCATGGCCCCAAAATACACAATGATAATTGCATGCAAAAATGCAACAGTTGCTCAAGAACTACTCTTAAGAAAACACGAAATCCTCACAAATCTTACTCCCTACACAAAATCGCTAAAAATGACCGTAAAAGACCTGCGTTTTGACCCTAAAAAATGGGACAAAGAATATGTTTCAGAAAATAACTAATCAATATCAATCTTTTTAGCTTTTTTAATAGCTAAGTCACATAAATCTTCTATTGTTATAAGATTTTCCAATTCGGTATTATCACTCTCTACCATTAAACAAGCAAGTGTTTTTATTTGTTTTAAATATCCAATTAAATCAATTTTTATATCTTCCTGATTCATAAAATTTTATCTCTCAGATTATGGTATATTATCCAGTAAAATTATGTTATCATATCCAGTAAAATAGTCAAATGGAATTTGACGAATATTACATAAAAATAGGAAAACATATAAAAGAACTTCGTGAAAAAGCCAATTTAACACAAGAACAACTTGCGGAGAAAGCAGGAATAAGTCTTGATTATTTGGGTAAAATTGAAGTAAACATTAATAAATTAGGATTAAAAACTGTTTTTAAACTTGCAAAAGCATTAAACGTTCATCCAAAAGAAATTTTAAATTTTTAATTATGTACACAAAATAATAAAATTATCATATTAGATATTTCACTTCTAATTCGTTATTTTAACCAAAGACCTCATAACTCGTGCTTACGCACTCAAACAGATGAGGTCTTGTAGTTGTCTCAATAAACGAATTTACGAAGTTTCATAAAGATATGATATTTTTATTATTTGTATAAAAACATAACATGTACAAAATTTTATTTATTTCTTAATTTTGCCAAAAGATTTAAGATTTCAATATACAACCAAACAAGAGTAACCATCAAACCAAAAGCTCCGTACCATTCAAAGCTTTTATCCATACCTCTTTGATATGCTTGTTCAATGAAATCAAAATCCAAAATCAAATTCAAAGCAGCAATAGCAACAACAAGCAAGCTAAACCCTATACCTAAAGTACTTGAAGTGAAGATATAAGGAATACTTTTGCCAAAAAACATACCTATAAGCTGTATTAAATAAATACCTGCAATAGAAAGCGTAGAAACAATAATAACACTTCTAAATTTTTCAGTAGCACGTATTAACTTCATTTGATAAGCCAAAAGCATAGAAGCAAAAGCAACAAAAGTACATCCTACAGCTTGAATAGCAATACCCGGATATTGAGTTTCAATAAAAGCGGTAGTTCCGCCCAAAATTAACCCTTCACCAACTGCATAAACAGGTGCAGCGATATTTAGCACTTTTCTGTTAAACATGCATGTTATAAATGCTATTATACTTAAAATAAAGCCTGCTACGGTAAGCATTGCAACTTTATCAGTATATCCTTGAAAATACATTCTCCAAATATAAAAACTTGACATTAGCAAACAGATTAAAAGAAAACCGGTTTTATTAATAACACCTTGTATAGTCATAGGAACACCTGTATATGCAGAACTGTCCGTCTTAACTGCATTTTCTGTAAAAACAGGATTTGACATAATATACCTCCTTTTTTATTTACATTATATCTTAATTTTGATAAATTTAAAAGAACTTAACTTTTTTTTAATGTAAAATGTTTCTATGATATACAAAAATTTCAAATTATTTTTAAATAATTACGGCAAAGATAAATTAAGTAAAATATACTTTTTCATATTTTTATCAATAATTGCAGGATGCATGGAGTTTATAGGAATTGCATTGATATACCCTTTTATATTAATGATAATAAATCCTGAAACAGTAATTCATACCCAAAGCTATATATCCGTAACAAACAGTCTTCATCTTGAAAATGAAAGTATAAATACATTTTTAATCGGTTTTGGAGCAATTCTAATATTCATAATAAAAAATATTTATATGATGGGAACTATATATTTTCAAAACCAATTTATAGTTGGTTGGAAAAATGACATAACCTCAAAATTCATGAAATATTATCTCTATGCCTCATATAAAGATAATATGCAAACTCCGGCTTCCGAAAAAATTTACAACTTAACGATATTGATAGGACAGGTGCTTGACGGATATGTGTTAAGAACTTTAAACATAATAATTAATACTATAGTTATCGGAATAATTTTATTACTATTACTGATAAAACTGCCTTTAACAGCAATTGTAACTACAGTATTTCTATATTTTGCAATGAAATTTCAAAACAAATTTTTTAAAACCAAAACAAATTCTATATCGGCAGAACTTGCAAGAACATCTGTTGATAATAACAACAGCATAATGGAATGTATTAAAAATTATAAAGAAGTAAAAATTTTAGGAATAGAAAATTACTTTTTTAAAAGATTTCAAATAAATCAGGAAAAATACAATCAAACAATGCTTGAAAACAACTATTATACGTTAATTCCACCATATATAATAGAGACATTGATAGTTATAACATTCATACTATTTGCCATCATAATAACACTACAAAACTTAGCTGACACAACAAAAATACTTGCGTCATACGGACTTGTAGTAATGGCAATTTTTAGAATAGCACCGGCATTAAATAGAATTCAAAGTGCGTTCAATCAAATTAATACAACAAAAAGATTAATGGAAAAATTAAACGAATACGCAATAACTTATCAATTTGAAAATCAAGATTTGCCGGATTTAGAGGCACAATTACCACCGTTGGAATATAAAAAATCCTTAAAACTGGAGGGGATAAATTTTCAATACAAAGAAAACAGACCCGTAATAAAAAATGTAAATTTGGAAATAAAAGCAGGAGAATTTATAGGTATAATAGGTGATTCAGGAGCAGGAAAAACGACACTTGCGGAAATAATAATGGGATTATTACCCGCAGATTACGGAAACATAACACTTGACGACATATTTATAAATCAAAGAAACTTTTTCAGTTTAAGAAAAATAATCGGTTACGTACCGCAAAATATAAACTTAATAGACGGTTCATTTGCAAAAAATGTAGCCTGGGGAATAGAAGACGAAGACATTGATTATAAAAAGGTTGAACTAGCACTAAAAAAAGCACAGCTATGGGAATATGTAGAAACATTTGAAGAAAAAGCAAATGCACAAGTAATATTAGGTACAAACGGATTATCACAGGGTCAGAAGCAAAGATTAGCAATAGCAAGAGCACTTTACAGAAATCCTAAAATACTAATATTTGATGAAGCTACATCAGCACTAGATTTAAAAACAGAGCATGAAGTAACCGAAATGTTAAAAGAGTTTAAGGGAAAAAAGACAATAATAGCAATAGCCCATAGACTTTCGACATTAAAAATGTGCGACAGAATAGTATACCTAAAAAACGGAGAAATAATAGATACGGGAACATTTAAAGAACTAAGTGCACTGTATAAAGAAATTGAATATTTGATAAAAATGAGTAATATAAAAAATTAACCACTTTACAAGAGAAAAATTTTTGTATATAATAAGAATATGGTTTTGAAAAGAAACCAAAAATCCATTAAACTGAAAAATAATCCTCAGTAGCTCAATGGTGGAGCAACCGGCTGTTAACCGGTAGGTTGTTGGTTCGAGCCCAACCTGGGGAGAATATGAGAGGTAGCTGTAAAGTTTACCTCTCATATTTTGTGTATATTAGAATCTTGGTTTTGAGCGGTAATATCCTTTAACTTCTGTACCGTCAGAGCGAGTGTATGAATTTACATAAACAACTCCACCGCCTATCATTGCTTCTTGTTGCAGGTC
>JAFVDH010000029.1 GCA_017478515.1 bacterium | reverse complement strand
TTTTTGGGTTATTTTGTTAACTTTTGTTACAAAAGGTAGGAGTTTTTACGAAAACTTTTATCTGAGTATCGGTGATTATGAAAATATGGAATTAATATATTAGAAAATTGTTAGTAAAAAATTAAGAGGGCGGACTTTTTTTCAAAAAAGTCCGCCCAAATTCCTCAAGTCCGGTTTATTATCCCGTCATTAGCTATTTTATTTTGTAATAGTTGTTAATTAATATTTTAATATTCTTTTTTTAATATACATTATTTTTCAAAAATTTCTATTATTCTTGAGTATTATTTTTTATTTTTAAGTTGATTTTTTGGCTTTTTTCCATAATTTGTCAAATTCTTCAAAAGAATACTCAGTTAAAGGTTTTTCTGCCAGTTCTTCCATTTTTCTAAATCTTTTCATAAATTTTTTATTTGCTGTTAAAAGGCATTGTTCAGCATCAAGTTTATGCCATCTTGCAAGGTTTACTATCGCAAAGAAAATATCTCCCATTTCTTCTTCCATGTGGCTCAAATCATTTTCATCGCATGCTTCGTCAAATTCTTTAAACTCTGACATTATGCAATCTTTTAAGGTTTCTCTTTTATCCCATTCAAAGCCAACTTTTACGGCTCTTTTTGAAATTTTTTGTGCTGACATCAGTGCTGATTGTGCTTTAGATATTCCATCCATTTGGGATTTTCTGTCAGTTTTTTCTTCTTGTTTAAGTTTATCCCAATTAATCATAACATCGTCCGCTGAATTTACTTTTGTATTTCCAAAAACATGAGGGTGTCGGTGAATTAATTTATCTTTTAGTTCTTTTGCCACGTCTTCAAGTGTAAATTCTCCTCTTTCATCCGCTATTTGAGAATGTAGCAGTACTTGTAAAAGTACGTCTCCGAGTTCTTCTCTTAAATGATTTGCATCTTTTTCATCTATTGCATCAACTGCTTCATAAGCCTCTTCAATCATATTAGGGCGTAAACTTGTATGTGTTTGTTCTTTGTCCCAAGGGCATCCGTTTTCGGAACGCAATATTCTTACTACTTCTATTAATTCTTCCAAATTTTTATGTGCCATTTTTAATTCCTTATTTTTTAATTGGATTAAATTATTATATATTTTATATTTCCATGCTACAATAAAAACTATGAAAAGAAAACCTGTAGTAGCAATAGTTGGAAGACCAAATGTAGGTAAATCTACATTTGTAAATCGTCTTATAGGAAAAAGACATTCAATTGTTGATGACCAGCCCGGTGTAACTCGTGATAGAATTTATACCGATGTTGAGTGGCAGAATAAATGGTTTACGGTTATTGATACCGGCGGAATTATTCCTGACGATGATGATGAAATTATGAATTCTATCTTTGATCAGGCAAAGATTGCATGTGAAGAGGCTGATAAGATTATATTTATTGTTGATGGTAAAGACGGTGTTCATCCTGTTGATGAGGCCATTGCCAATATTTTAAGAAAGAGTGAAAAACCTGTTTATCTTGTTGTTAATAAGATTGATTCATACTTAGAAAGCAATATGTGTGCGGATTTTTATTCTTTGGCTATAGGTGAACCTCATGCTATTTCGGCTTTGCATGGTTCAGGCGGTGTTGGTGATATATTAGAAATTATTACTGCTGACTTTGAAGTAAATGATGATGCCGAAACTGATGACGGGCGAATAAAAATTGCTATTGTGGGTCGTCCTAATGTTGGTAAATCGTCTATTACTAATGCTCTTTTAAATAAAGAAAGGGTTATCGTATCGGATGTTTCAGGAACTACAAGAGATAGTATTGACAGTCTTGTACATTACGATGGAAAAGAGTTTATAATAGTTGATACTGCAGGTATAAGAAAGAAATCTAAAGTTGATTGGGGTGTTGAAAAGTTTGCAGTTGACAGGGCTATTCGTTCTATTAGGGACTGCGATGTTGCAATTCTTGTTATTGACGCATCATTAGGTATTTCTGACCAGGATAAAAAGATTGCTTCAACTATTACTGAGGCTGGTAAAGGTATTATTATTGCCGTTAATAAGTGGGATTTAATTGAAGATAAAAAATCTAATACTATTGGTGAATTTAGCAAAAAAATATCTAATGATATTCCGTTTTTAGAATATGCACCTAAAATTTTTATTAGTGCAAAGACAAAACAACGACTTACAAGTATTTATACAAAGACTCAAGAAGTCTACGAACAATGTACAAAAAGAATTTCTACAGGCTTGTTAAATAAAATTATTAACGAGGCATATGTTATGAATCCTCCGCAAAGTGTTAAAAACAAACGTCTTAAAATTCTTTATACGACACAAGCTGATGTGAAGCCGCCTACTTTTGTTATTTTTGCAAATAATGCGGATTTGATGAAAGACCACTATAAACGTTATATCGAAAACAAATTACGAGAAGCTTTCGGGTTTTTCGGTACACCGATAAGAATTTCTCTGCGTGAAAGAAAAATGAAATCAAAATAGCTAAACGTATGTTGAATTTATCAATTCTTTTGCTATTTTTACGGCTTGGTTAAAGAGTTCTTTGTTTTCAAGGAAATTTTCTTGTTCTATGTAAGGTTTAACAATTTTTCGTGCATAAGAACCTATGGAAATGCCGTTTAAATCAATGTTACACAGATTTGCAAGTTCTTTTGTTTTAGAATTTGTACCTCCTGATAGCAGTAGATAAACAGGCAGATTATTCTTTTGTATAATTTCGGCCATTGCAACAGATTGAAGAGTTGTTTGCCAGTCATCTTTTCCTCCGCTCATAGGATTTCCGTCTGCTTGAATTATTGTTGTGTAAGGTTTTCTTTTTTCTATTAATTTTTTTATTCTTTTTATAACGCCTTTATCTCCAATGATTGAGCGGTCTACGCAAAGGCTTATTATTCCGTTGTAATTTTCTGATATGTAATTCCAATTGTTTTCGACTTCAGTATCGTTGTCTGATATTGCGTGAAGTTCTATACATTGAGGTTTATAGGGTAATATTTTCGGTAAAATTTCTTTTAAATTTTTTGTTTTTGAATATGTTTGGATAGCTTTGTTGTGGCATGCTGAAACACATTTTTGGCAGCCTAAACATTTTTGTTCATCAATACAGCCGTTTTTGATTGCGTTTTGAATACATGTTTCTTCGCAATTCAGGCATCCGGTGCATTTTGAGGGATTTATTTGAGCTTTTACAGTATGAGGGTCGTCTTTTATCCCGTATGAAAAGCATAATATTGCATCCGGACAGATTTCTTTTGCTTTTTGTGCGACATTTTCGTCCATGCACAAATCAAAAAATCTGCAGCCTGCTTCATAATATACTTTCATCAATTTTTCTATTGACTTTGTATCTTCATTTCCTGCTCCCAACACTAATTTGAAGCATTTTTTTGATTTTAAAAGTTTTTCAAGCATACGTACTTCTTTCAAAAAAATTATATAAAAGATTAAAAATATTTACAATTAAATTGTAAATATCTGTATTTTTTTTTGGTGAATTTATAAAACAGTTTTATAATTAACCATGCTAGCCTAAGAATTAACTTTCCCTTTTGAAAGGGAAATACAATGTCAAATTTTACTGTGCCTCATACTTTTATAGGTGGTACTAAAGCGAAAGCCGAAGATGTTAATGAAAATTTTTCGGCGATAAAAGATGAACTTAATCTTAAATTAGAGAAAAATAATGACGGGTCAGTTGTTGTTGCGGAAGCAACTGAGTCCTCGCATGCTGTTAACAAAGGTCAGGTTGAAAGTATGCTGGATGAGCTTTCAGAAAATTTTCCGGATACAAGTTTTTCAAATTTGTCTGAAGCTGCACTTAAAAAATTCCAGTATATTCCGTATTCAATAAATAGCGGTAACGTTGATGAAAACGGCAGGCCTGATATTATTTATGCCGATATAGAAAATTCTTCAAGCAGTGTAAGTTTTATGGTGGGAGAAGTTTCGGAAAATCAGTATCCAAAGTTAACGGGAGTTTTGGCAAATGGTTCTGCGTTTGAGAGAGAGTCTATATCAGATATAGATTTTTTAGGATTGGCTGATGGCGAATATAATATTTTTGTCGGAAAAAGCGGGGATGCTATTGCGTTTAAAAACACAATTTATCGTCAAAAAAAACAGCCTCAAATTACAATTGAAAGTGAATGGATTCAACCTACTTTATCCGAAAATGGGCTAATTGGTGGTTCTGAATTTGCGGTTGACAGCAGTTCTTCATCTTCTTCAACACCTGATGCATATATGGCTTTTAACGGTTTGAACGACAATAAATATGCCAGCAGTGCAAATGGTGCTACATTCTACTGGATTAGCTGGTATAACCCTACTCCTTTAAAAATTTCTTCTATTTCAATATATAATGCCAATTATTCCGGTGCTACCGGCCCTACAGGAGGTATTGTGCAGGGTTCTGATGATAATTCAACATGGGAGGATATTGTAACTTTTACAAATTCTGTAACTGCAATTAATCAAACCTGGTCTATTTCGGTTAATTCTAATAAAAGTTATAAATATCATAGAATTTATGTTCCATCGGCTAATTTTAGTAATTCAAGAGCCCGCTTTGGTGCTATTTACATTACTGCAACTGAATTTGTACAGGGCTTGCAAATAAACGATGTTTGGCTAAATACTTCTGTAAGACCTTTTGTATCTAAAAAGTACAACGGAATTGCTTTTGAAGACTTTGATTATGTTCCGTTGCCGCAAACAGTGATTTTGGAAAACGGTGTTGTTTCATCAATTAATTTAAAAACCGGATATGGTGATAATTTGTCTTGGAATACTACTGATGAGTTAAGTTTCATTAATCCCGCAGTTATTGTAGAAAAATATACAAACGGCAAAAGCGGTTATCGTGTATGGTCGGACGGATATTGCGAACAATGGGGATTTGTTGCTGTTTCTTCGACTGCAGGTGTTGTAACAATTCAGTTTATGAAAAAATTTGCTGATACAAATTATATGTTTTTTAGAAATTCCGCTTGTAACAATAATAATGCGACAAATCAAACCAATTATGTCGGAAGCTGGCTTGATGAGACTTACAGAACTTCCGAGACAATTGCTGTTATGATGCAGAATGGCAATATGACAGGGTCTTACTGGATTGCAATGGGTTATTTAAATTAAGGAGGTACTATTTATGGAAATGAAAGCAGAATTATTAAAACCTTATTCGGAAAATGATAGACTTAATTTTATCGTAGAAAATAATCATAAACACGGCTGTGTAATTAAAGAAACTGACTTGGCTCTACAGGCTTTCGGGTATTCTGATGATGAGATTAAAGAACAAAAAATTCAGCAATTTAAAAAAGACTTCTTTGAAACAACTTTAGGGTATATTCGAAGAAAAGTTACGATGGCAAACGGCGATACTAAAGACTTTTTATCTGATTTGCTTCCGACAATTGCTATGGGGGTAAATATGGGACAAGAAGTTAAAATTATCGCCTATGATATGCCTGATTTTGCTGATTTAAAATCCATTGAAGAATATCAGCACTCTGAGCTTGTTACAGCTCAATTTGTTCAGGAATGCTTTGTTCAGTTGAGTAATGACTTTAATTTAAAATAAAGTTTTTTCTTATCATGAGGGATTTTTTCAAAATCCCTCTTTTTTTGTGTTATCCTTTTATTATGGAACGTATTTTAGAAGAATTAAAGCATAGAAAATATTTGAAAGGTATTAAAATTGAGTTTGAAAGTGAAGTCGTTTCTGATTGCGAATTGAACTATCTTTCTTCTCTTTTGAAAAATCTTGATATTGATTTGACTGTGAAATTGGGCGGTGCTACAAGTTTGCTTGATGTTAAAAAGGCAAGAGATTTAAATGCAAAGGCTATAGTTGCACCAATGGTTGAATCTTCTTATACTGTTAAAAAATTTTTAAGTACTGTGAAAACTATATATGGAAATGTTTTTCCCGATTTGTATTTAAATATTGAAACAACGAATGCGTTTACTTATTTATATGAGATTTTTGAAGTTTCTCAAAATATAAAGGGAATGGTTTTGGGCAGAAGTGATTTAACTTCGTCATTGGGAATGGATAAGTCTACGGTTAATTGCCAAAAAATTGAAGAATATGCTTCAATGCTTCAGGGTTTTTGCCATACTAACGGCAAGTCTTTGATTATTGGCGGTAATGTTGATTTAATGTCCCTGCCGTTTTTTAAGAGATTAATTTTCCTTTCCGGATTTGAAACTAGAAAAGTTATTTTTGATTCTTCTCTTGTTAAAAATAGTAATGATTTTGAAGAAAATTTAATTCTGGCATTTAAATTTGAACTTGAATGGATAAAAAATAAAGAATATATAACAAAAGACGATGAAATACGGCTTCAAAGTTTAAATCAAAAGATTGAAGTTCTTGATTATTACAAAAATTTAGCATAATTTATTTTCAAAGTTTTTGGTATAGGAAATAAACGTTATTATCAATGATTTTGGTATTTTTTAAAACGGCTTGTTCCTGAATGATTTTATGTATATCCAAAAAGAATTTTGCAAGAATTCCATGCAGGATTAAGTCGTCTGAATTCGAACTATCTTGGTTTTTAAATATTTTATGCAATTCTTCTTCGCTCATAAGGGCTTCCGCATCAGAGGCAAAAACTGCAAATAATATGTAACTTCCCTTAGCGGCAGGATTAACAAATGTTCTTTTGATGTATTGGTGAAAATTTTCTGAAATATAATCTTTTGATAATATCAGGTCTTTAAAAACAAAATTTGTTTGTTCATTTTTAAATCGTTCAATTGTTTTATCGGAATAAAAGTTTTTATTGTTGTAAATTCTAAGTTCTTGAATTGCCTCTATTCTTGGTATTTGAGGCGGATTTTCATAGTTTATATAGTGTTTTATTACAGAAGATGCAAATGGCATTATTACTACATCATTTCTGTGGAGGTTTAGGCTTTTTATATAATTTACGGAACTTATAAGCGATGTTGTTTTTAGTGTTTTTAAGGTTGTATCACTGTAAACAAAGTACGTTGAAGTTATGCAGTAGTAGAGTAAAAATATTATTAAAAATATTTTTTTCTGTTTTGCAAGTCCAAAGTTAACAAGTATAAGTATTAACGGCAAAATAAATATTAAATATCTTGGTGCAAGAACAATTGTTTTATTTGCTGCAAAAAGTGTAAATATGGCAAATGTTATAAATGTTATAAGCGACAAAAGCAGAATGTTTTTATCGGAATTTTTTACGGCCTTATATATTAAATAAATGGCTAAAAATACAGGTATAAATACTAAAGTAAGTGTTTCAAAATTTAGGTAAAATGGATTTAATGTTGCCCAAAATATTGAGCCGCAAAACGGTGCAAGAAAATTTTGAAATATTCCGAAGATATTTGCAAGGCTGAAATCTGTTACATGTGTCAGCAAAAATTCGCTTCTTTTTAAGTAATACCCTGTTATTATTATAAAATACGGAATTAAACTTAAAAATAGCACTAAGTTTGATATCAAATAGTTTTTTAAGTTTCTGGATTTTGAAAAAATTAATACAACAGAGATAATTTGTGCCGCTATAAAAACAAAAGAACCCGTAAAGATATATGGCATTAAAAAATTAACAAGTGAAAGTTTTACAAGTGCTTTTGTATCATCGTTTTCTAAATATTCATACATGTATTTTACAGATAAAATCGACAGAAACATAATTAAAGAATACATTCTGACTTCTGTGGAATATATTACGTGAAAAGTATTAAATACAAGTAAAAGCGGTGCTATTAGGGCTGTTTTATCATTGACAAATTTTTTTGAAAGAGTGTATATTGCAGGAATTGAGCATACAGAAAATATTAACGATAAAATTTTTAAAACTATATCGTTTTCTCCAAAACACTTTATCCAAAAATGCAGTAAATAAAAATAAAAAGGCGTATGCTGCAAATCAGTTTCTAATAAATATTTATTAATCTCAAACGGAAATCCCATTTGTGCAATTAAAACGGAATGTGCTTCGTCGTACCATAAAGGTAAATCTATAAATACTAATCGTAAGCCTATGCATACAAAGATTAGCATTCCCATAATAAAAAATAAGTACTTTCGTGATAGCTTTTCCATAGAAATTATGTTACTATAAAATAAATGAAAAATCCTGAAGATGTAAAAATATTATTTAATAAATTAGCAAAGAACTATGATTTGTATAACAGAATAATTTCTCTGGGTATGCAAACAAGAGTAAAAAAAGATTGCTTGAAACTTTTGAATGTGTCAAGCGGTTATAAAATTCTTGATATTTGTACGGGAACGGGAGATTTGGCATTTTATCTTAACAAAATAAACCCGGATACAGATATAATCGGAATAGATTTTTCCGAAAAAATGCTTGAAACTGCAAACAAAAAGAAAAAGGACAGAAAAAATATTCAGTTTCTAATCGCAGATGGCAGAGAAATTCCGTTTGAAGACAATACTTTCGATATTGTTACTATTGGTTTTGGGTTGAGAAATATTGAAAACTATGAAAGAGTTATCGATGAAATAAAACGTGTCTTAAAACCTCAGGGTCAGGTATTAAATCTGGATTTTAGCTGTGATGACGGATTTTTTAATTCTGTATTTGATATGCTTACTCAAATTTCCACTGCTTTTACTGGGAAAAAATCTTCGTATGATTATCTGATTGAGTCTAAAAAGAATTTTTTGAATACAACAGAGCTTATTTCTCTTTTTAGAAAAAAAGAATATATTTTTCTTCGAAGAAAGTACTATGCATTTAAAGTTGTGGCAGCAGAGATTTTTAGGAATAATAAAAAGATTTAAAATATAGTTTCAGCATAAAAAATAATTTTATATAAGTTTATGTCTACACAAATAATAATATCATATTTGATATTTCCTTTCTAATTTTTATATAAAAAAATGGAGAAGCAATTGTGCCTCTCCGGAATTAAGAATAGCTGGAAGTATGAAAAAGATTTAATTATATTAAACCGATTTTTATGAATAAAAACAATTAGCCAAGCAGCTAATTTTAAAAAAATAAAAATATTTGTTGTATAATACGTGTATGGTAAGACTATCAAATGAAGCAACCGTACAAATTTTAGGTTCATTGCTGTACAAAATATTAAATTTTCAGGCAATGATGACCGAAATGGTTGCAATAAACGAACCTAAAGAAAATTGTTTGTATGCAATCTGGCATGCACATCAATTGAGCGTGCATTCAATGAAAGATAATAAAAACGGGGCATTGAATGTAATGATAAGTCATTCCCGTGACGGAAAAATAGTCGCAAAAATAACTCAGAAATGGGGAATAAATGTTATCAGAGCATCTTTTCACAGAAAAGGATGTATAAGCGGCAGTAAAGAACTTGTGGATAAACTTAAAGCAGGAGAGTGCGGAGCTATAATGGTTGACGGGCCGAGAGGGCCTAAAGAAATTGTTAAAGACGGTGTTATTAAACTTGCTAAAATGGCTCAAAAACCTATCGTTCCGACTTATATGTTTTCTTCAAACAAGACACTTCTAACTTTACCGGGCTGGGACGGCTTGCGTTTGCCGTTTTTTATAACAAAAATCGTTGTTTTACATGGTGAACCTATTTATGTTAAAGAAAATGCTTCGGAGGAAGAAATTGAATTATGCCGACAAGAAGTTCAAAAATCTATGGAACATTTGAAAGAAATCGCTCCGCAAAAATTTAAAGAGGTTTTTAGATTTGGATTATGGAAAAGAAAGAATTTTTAAATGTACTTGGAATACAAATTCAATCAGTACTTGGAGATAAAAAACAAAATTATAAAAAAATAGAAGAGGCTGTCAAAAAAGGTTTAAGAGAAAATACAGATTTGATTGTACTGCCTGAAGTTTGGACATGCGGATGGAGTCCTGATTTATTTCAAGCTTCTGCTGAGGATTTGAAAACAGGTGAAACTCTTGAATTTTTGAAATCGCTTGCAGTTAGCTGTAATTCTTATATTGTAGGCGGAAGTTATATTACTAAAGCGGAAAATGCATATTATAATACGTGTCCTGTTGTAAGTGATAAAGGTAAATTGGTTGGAAGTTACAATAAATCTCATCTTTATTCTTACTACGGTTGCAAAGAGGGTTCTTATATCAAAAACGGAACTGAGCCTGTGATGGTTGATATTAAAGGAATAAAAACAGGTCTTACCATCTGTTATGATATAAGATTTCCGGAAATATACAGGGCTTACAGAAAGGCAGGGGCCGATTTGTTAATAAATGTTGCCGCATGGGGTAAAGGAAAAGAAATTCCATGGCAAACTTTGACTTCTGCACGTGCTATTGAAAATCAATGTAATTTTATTGCTATTAATCAAACAGGTTTAATTAAAGATGACAGTTATAATTTAGGGCTTTCCAGAGTTATAAATTACGACGGAACTCTTAATTGCGAAATTGATGAAACAAAAAATTATCTTTATGCGACAATAAAATTTGATAATACTATGTATGAATTCAGAAATAAATGTACTGTGCTGGAAGATATTCTTCCTGAATATGAGGTAAAAATTATATGATAAAAAAATTTGTTATAACTTTAATATTTTTCGTAATGTGTATAAATGCCGCAAGTGCAAAGCATCTTCCGTCTGTTATTGATAAAGTCTTTACAGATACTGATATATCAAAAAGTGCGGTGGGTATTTCGATTCAAAATATTGATAAACCCAGAAAATTTTATGAACTAAATTCTGAAAAACCAATGATGCCTGCATCTTCTCAAAAAATAATAACAACAATGCCTGCTATTAAAATTTTAGGCGAAAACTATAAATTTTCTACAAAATTATATAAAGATACAATAAAAGACGAATACTATTTGGTTTTAGGTGCAGACCCTTACCTTACAAAAAAAGAATTAAAACTGTTACTAAGCAATATAAAACTGCCGAAAGATAAAAATATTTCTAAATTCTATATAGATGACAGTATTTTTGATAAAACTGAATGGGGCGAAGGCTGGCAGTGGGATGATGATTTGAACACATCAATGCCAAAGTTTAGTTCTTACAACATAGACGGAAATTTAATGAAATTAACTTTGACTCCGCTTGATAAACAGCCTCCTCAAATTGAAACAAATGTGTTTTATCCTGTTGTGTTTATGAATTATTTGAAAAACGGCAGCCAAAACGATATAAAACTTTCAAGAAAAAACTATATTTCTTCTAATGAAATAACTTTAGAGGGCGAAATTGCCTCAAAAACAAGCATCAATGTTCCTGTAAATAATATGGAACAGTATTTTAAATTTAGACTAAAAGAGGGTTTAAGAGCGAATAAATTACACTATTATGGCGATTTTATGACAAAAAAACTTCCTGCAAAAAATATTCAGTTGATAGGTGAAGTAACTCACCCGATAGATAAAGCAATTTTTGATATATATGAAAATTCTAATAATTTAGTTGCCGAAACTGTTTTTAAGCTTGCGGGAGCAAAGTATACGAATTCTCAGGGTAGTTTTGAAAATTCATATCAAATTATAGAAGATTTTTGCTCTTCAAATGTTGTAGATTTATCAAATGTTAGAATTGTGGACGGCAGCGGCGTATCAAAAAATAATCTTGTAACTCCAAAATTTATGTCTGAATATCTTATACAGCTTGTAAATAATTACGGATACGGCGATGTAACCAAATTGTTGGCATCTCCAAACGATGAATACGGAACATTAAAAAACAGAATGCTGTTTTTGAAAGATAACTTACACGCAAAAACAGGAACACTCACTGATGTAAGCTCAATAACAGGTTTTATCGAAACAAGAAAGGGAAATAAATACGCATTTAGCATAATTATAAATGATGCAAAATCAACAAAAATTCAGAAAAAATCTTTTGAGGAAGTTTTGTTGAGAGAAATTTACAGAAACTTATAATTAGAAATTTATAGATATATATAATTTGTATTATATATATTTGTGATATAATTTTCGTATGACAGAAGTAAAACGCAAATGTGTCGGATGCGGTCAAATAAAAAACAGAGAAGAGATGATAAAAATTACTCGCCGAAACACTGACGGGGCAATAGTTATCAATCCTGATTTAAAAACATTTGGCAGATCTGCATATCTTTGTTATAATCATGACTGTATAAAAAAATCTTTTATAAAAAACAGATTATCGAAAGTGCTTAAAACACAAGTAAATGATGAACTGAAAGGACAATTAATTGACAGATAATATTAGAGTAAATGAATTAGCAAGAGAATTAGGGCTTACCAGCAAGGAAGTCATAGAAAAGCTTGCTAAAATTCAAATTATTGTGAAAGCCCATTCAAGCTCTGTAACACCTGAACAGGTGAAAAAGTTAAAAGAGTTTATTGCCGGCGGTTCAACAGTACAGGTTAAAAAGCCAAAAGCGTTTATTGTTAAAAAGGCTAAATCGGATGCTCCTGCCTCAGAGGCTAAACCTGAAGTTATAAAGATTGAAAAACAGGAAAAAACAGACACTGTCAAATTGTCAGACTCTCAATCAGTAGAAAGAGTTTCCCCAAAAGAAGAACATGCCGAAAAAACAGATAGAATAGAGCGAGTTGAGAGAATTGAAAGAGTAGAGAGAGTAGAAAGACCAAAGGTTGAGATTGTTAAACCTCGTCCTATTGAAAATAAAGTTGAAATTGTTAGAAGAGCTCCAAAACCTCAAGATGTGGAAAGAAAACCGGCTCAAGACGGTAAATTCCAAAAACAATCGGGCTCTGATAAAAATAAACCCCAACAACCGGGTTCTGATGACAGAAATAAAAAACCTATTCAACGCCACATAATTTCTCAGGATATCTATGATAATAAGGGCGGTTTTAAAAGAAAAGATTCTAAATCAAAACAAAAAGATAAAATCTCTAAAGAAGAAGAACAAGAAAGAATTTCTTTAGAAAAAGCTGCGGCTCAAAAACATAAGAAAAAAGTTCATAAAGATGAAGAAGTAGCAGAAGTAAAACAATTGGTCGTTGATAAGGCTATGACAATTAGCGAATTGTCTGAAAAATTAAATAAAACTCCTGCTGATATAGTTAAATTCTTGATGTTAAACGGAGTTATGGCTACTGTTAATCAATTGATAGATGTTGATGTTATAAAAAAAGTTTGTGCCGAATATGAAGTCGAAGTTTTGGAAGAAGATTTGGACGCATTTATTGAAGAAGAACTTGAAAAAGAACATCAACAAGAAAGATTTAACGTAGACGAAAAATTGTTGAAGAAAAGAGCTCCCGTTATTAGTATAATGGGGCACGTAGACCATGGTAAAACAACCTTATTGGATAGTATTCGCCAATCAAAACATAAAATCGTTAATGATGAAGTCGGCGGCATAACTCAATCAATCGGTGCATATACGGTTGATTTGAAAGAGGGCAAAATCGTATTCTTAGATACTCCGGGTCACGAAGCGTTTACCGAAATGAGAGCAAGAGGAGCAAAAGCAACAGATATTGCTATTTTGGTAGTTGCGGCAGATGATGGTATTATGCCTCAAACGGTTGAAGCAATTGCCCATGCAAAGGCTGCTGAAATTCCTATTATTGTTGCCGTTAATAAAATGGATAAACCTGGTGCTGATCCTGATAGAGTATTAACTCAATTAACGGAACATGGTCTTGTTCCTGAAGAATGGGGTGGTGATACAATAACATGCAAAGTTTCCGCTCTTCAAAAAGAGGGTATTGACGAATTATTGGAATATATTCTTTTAGTTGCTGATATGCAGGATTTGAAAGCTAATCCTGATGCAGAAGCTTCAGGTGTTGTAATTGAAGCTAATTTGGACAAGGGAAAAGGCCCTGTTGCATCATTATTAGTTCAAAACGGTACAATGCGTGTTGGAGATTGTGTCGTTGTAGGTAATACCTGCGGTAAAATCAGAGCTTTACTGTCTGATTCGGGAGAAAGAATTAAAGAGGCCGGGCCATCTACTCCTGTCGAAATCTTAGGTTTAACTGAAGTTCCTAAAGCTGGTGATTTCTTTGAAGTTGTTCCTAACGAAAAAGAAATGAAAGCTATTGTTGATAAACGTAAGGAAAATGAACGTGAAAAACGTTTGGATGCTATGCTTCCTGCTCACATCAGAAAAGAAGCTATGAGAGGTGAAGATAATATTCCTCAATTGAACTTGATTGTAAAAGCAAATACACATGGTTCGGCTGAGGCTGTTGCTCAGGCTATTGCAGGATTGGAATCTAAAAAAATCGTTACTAAAATTATTCACGTTGGAGTCGGTGATATTTCAGAAGCTGATGTTATGCTTGCGGCTGCAAGTAACGCTTTGATTTTGGGCTTTACCGTAAAAGAAGATAATAACGCTGTTATTGCCGCTGAAAGAGAAAATGTTACCATAAAAAAATATGATATTATTTATCAAATTATTGAAGAAATGGAAAATACGATGCTTTCATTGCTTGAACCTGAAACTAAAGAGGTTGAAGTCGGTAAAGCTGAAGTTCGTCAAATCTTTACTATTGGTAAAACAACTCGTATTGCAGGATGTTACGTTACTGAGGGTAAAATTGCAAGAAATAATATCGCTGTTGTTATACGTAACGGTCAAGAAATATTTAAAGGTCAAATTGATCAGTTGAAGAGATTTAAGGATGATGTTAAAGAAGTCGCTCAAGGTTTTGAGTGCGGTTTGTCTTTCGCTAAATTTAACGATTTGGAAGAGGGCGATATTATTGAAGTTTCTACAACTGAAAAGGTTAAAGTTTCTTTAGATTAGTTTATTTAGATAAAGGTTTATTATGACATTAAGAAATGAACGTGTTAGAAAAGAATTGATGCGAGAAATCTCTGATATTTTAAGAAGAGATATTCAAGATGCCAGAATATCTGGTGTTGTGTCTATTGTTGATGTAGAAGTATCTCATGATAACTCCTATGCAAAAGTTTTCTATTCTGTATTCGGTTCTGAGGAACAAAAAGAAAAAACAAAAGAGGCTATTGAACAAAATAAACCAAAAATTCGCTACGAAGTCGGTAAGAGAATAAGATTAAGAGTTACTCCTGAATTGAGATTTATTTATGATGATTCAATAGAAAGAGGTTCAAAGGTAACTGAAATTATTGATAAAATTTCTCGAGGGGAATTGTAGTTTAAGATGTTTGGTTTTATTAATGTTAATAAGCCATCCGGTATGACATCTCATGATGTCGTTAGCGTTTTGCGAAAATTGTTGAACATAAAAAAAATAGGTCATACGGGAACTCTTGATCCTATGGCGAATGGTGTTTTGCCCGTCGCTGTCGGTGATGCAACAAGATTGATTGAGTATTTGTCCGATAATAAAGAATATGTAGCTGTTGTAAAGTTTGGTGAAAGTACAGATACTTATGATAAAGAGGGAAATATAACTTTTAAATCCGATATCGTGATTACAAAATCAGATTTGGAAAATGTTCTGTACAAATTTAGAGGTGAAATTTTACAAAAACCCCCGATATATTCAGCGTTGAAAAAAAACGGTAAAAAACTTTATGAATATGCCAGAACCGGTAAAGATGTTGAAATTGAACCAAGAAAAGTCGTTATTGAAAACTTGGATTTGATATCGTTTAAAGATAATATTGCGGAACTAAGAGTTAAATGCTCTAAGGGCACGTATATAAGAAGTATTGCAAATGATTTGGGCGAAGTTTTGAAATGTGGTGCTCATTTGATTGGTCTGACAAGAACTATTGCAGGTGATTTTTTTATTGAAAATGCCATAACTCTTGATGATTTGAAAAATACTGAAAATAAAAATGACTTTATAGAATATCCGTTAAATTATTTTTCGCATTTAAAAAAGGTTGAAATCAACGAGGATGAGTGTTTGAAAGTGAAACACGGCCAAAATTTTAAATCTAGAAAGTTCACAAATTGTAACAATGAATTAATTATTTTAACTAATTGTAATAGAATAGTTGCAGTTACACGTATTAGTGAAGATAAAACTTTCTTAGAGAAAGTGTTTGAAAAATGATAAAAAAATATATAATAGCGATATTCATAATATTATTAGTAAATATACCTGTTTTTGCAGAACAATATACACCGGAAAAATATTGTACGCCCGCTTTTGATGTTTCGTCAAAAACTAACCAGGTTGTGTCAAAAATGTTCGGGGCAACGTTTGTCGCTGAAAAACTGGGTGAGAGCATTATAAGAAAACAAATAAAAAAAGAAACAGGGCAAAAGTTTAAAGTTTCTTTGAAGTCTTATAGTTTGTCTGATTTGAAAAGAGGTATTTTTAAGAGTTTAAAAATTACCGGTAAAAATATTGATATTGACGGTATAAAAGTAAGCTTATTTGAGGCAAAAACTTTATGCGACTTTAATTATTTTGATTTGTCCTCTGATGAAATATACAATAAATCTAATGTTTTAATGGATTATTCTTTAATTATTACTGAAAGTGATTTGAAAAATACAGTTGATTCTAAAGACTATAATGCTATATTACAAAAAGTTGATTTGAACGCACTTGGGATAAAGTTAATAAAATTAGAATCTGTTGATGTGGCTATAAAAAATGAGCGTTTGCATGTTATGTTAAATGTTTCGTCCGGAATAACGAACTTATTTAATAAGGCTTCAAATTTGAAGTTTGAAGTTTCAACTGCATTAAAAGTTGTGGACGGAAAAATTAATACTTATGACGTAAGATTAGAGAACTCTAACCGTCAGCTAAATATTGCAAAATATTTATCATTAATAAACTTTATTGACCCATTACAATATTCTTTAGATGCTTTTGCGGTTAAAAACGGTAAATTATTAATAAATTCTACAAATATAGTTGATGACAAAATTCTTGTTGAAGGTATAATATTTATACCTAAGAAATAAAGGCGTTAGCAGTAATGATGACAAATAATAAAAAAGTTGCATTAATAGTATTAATTTTAATAACCATTGGTTATGTAAAATATGCATTTTTTTCTTCTAACAGTTCAATAACAAAAACAAATACGGAAATTTCTCAAACGGATGATGATATTCTTGATGAAGAAGAAGAAAAACCTGCCGAAAAATCAGAAGAAAAATTTATAAATGTATTTTTTATCGGCAAAAATGAAAATGGTGAAGAATATTATAGAGCTGTAAAAAGAAAATATGACAAAAATGAAAACGGTCAGCAGTTATCGTTTGCTATTTCAAGATTGATAGAGGGACCGTCTCAATTGGAAAAAGACAAAGGAATTTATTCTGAAATTCCTGACGGAACAAATGTTATATCTGTTGTAGAAACGGATAAAAAGGCGATAATAAATCTTACATCTGCATTTGAACAGGGTGGAGGTACTGACGGTTTATATAAAAGATTGTATCAATTAGTTAAAACTGCTAATAAAAATACAAATTTACCTGTATACTTGTATATAGATAACAAACAAGCTGATGTTATAGGCGGTGAGGGTTTAATGATAAATCAGCCGTTAAATGAAAGAGTGTTTAATGAATAAAGATATTGATTACTATTTAAATTTAAATTGGACGTTAATTGAGGGAACTGACCTGGATTTTAACGGAAATCCGTATTGGTATATTGAAATTAAGGAAATTCCTAGTTTCGCATTTTGTGCAAAAACAATAGAAAAGGCAAGAGAAAATTACAAAAAACAACTTAGACTTCAGTTGATGTTGATGATTGAAGATGAAGAAGAAATCAGAGAACCCGGTGATGAGGACGAGGAAGAAGATTGGGAAAGTTTGTGTCCTTAATCTCATAACTTTGTGTATGTATTTTTCTGATATTTTGTTGTTATAGTTTTGCCGATGAGATTAAACAAAATCGGCTATTGATAAAAATTGACAGTTGTTGTTAAATTATGCTATGGGTAAAAAACAGGCATTTATTTTAATAATTTTTGTATTCATGATAGTTCTTTTAAACAACTTCTTCATGAAATTTTTTGATATTCCCGTTGATTTTAGAACAAAATTTGCATCAAGAACAAATAATACAATAGTTTCCAGTCAACAGCTGGTAAATTTAACTTGGCGTGAAATTAAAGATGCCTACTATGATTCTTCTATGAATAATCAACGTTGGGTTAGATGGAAAGAGCATTATAGAGGTAAAATTCGTACAGATGAAGATGCAAAAGTTGCGATTGCAACAATGTTGGAAAGTTTAAATGACCCTTATTCAAATTTTATGAGCAAGGAAGAATTTGCTGAACAAAATATAGATATTGATTCAAAAGTGACGGGTATTGGAGTTAATATTGCATCAATAGACGGAAAAATTTATATTCTTGGAGTTGTAGACGGAAGTCCTGCTCAGACAGCTCAGTTGAAGATTGGTGATATTATATTAAAAGTTAATGGTGTCGATATGAGCGGAAAAGCCATAAGTGAAGTTGCATCTGCTGTTAGAGGCCCTGTTAATAGTTTTGTTGAAATTGTTATTTTGCGTGACAATAATAAAATAATTAAAAAGCTAAAGAGAAAAGAAATTAAAGTTAAAACTGTTAAGAGTTTGATAGATAAAGATGATAAGGATTTGGGATACATACAAATAACTACTTTTATCGGTTCTTCTACTGCAAAAGAATTTGTTGAGGCATTAGAAAAAACTAAAAATACAAAAGGTTTAATTATAGATTTAAGAGGAAATCCGGGCGGATTACTGCCAAATGCCGTATTTATTTCAAATATGTTCATTGAGGGCGGAAATGAAATTGTAAGTATCATTGGCAGAAATGGTTATAGAAATAGGATTAAGGCTCAAAATACGCAGATTAATATTAAAAAGCCTGTAGTTGTTCTTGTAGATGGAGGAAGTGCAAGTGCAAGTGAAATCCTTTCAGGTGCTTTAAAGGATTATAACAAGGCTAAAATCCTCGGTACAAGAACTTATGGAAAAGGTATGGTTCAGCAGATAGTCCCTCTTCCTAACGGAACGGGAATTAATTTAACTATTGCAAAATATCTTACTCCAAAAGGAATTGACATTAATAAAAAAGGAATTGAACCTGACATTAAAGTCGAATTAACTATTGATGATATGAAATCTAACAACGACAGGCAACTTTTGGCGGCAAAAAACGAACTTAGAAAAATGATTAAATAGAAAAATTTGAAACTTAAGCTTTTATATCGAGGTTTATTTTTTATGTCAATTTATGGCTATCTTGCATGTTAATTTGCATTAGAAGAGTATTTGTAAAGTTTTGTTATTATTTTTATTTTGTTGGCAATTAATTGATTTTTTAATTCTTTATAATAGTAGTTGATAATTCTGTGTGGGTGAATTGTGACTGAAATAAGTTCTTTATCCTTAAAAGGAATAACATTACCGCAGTCAGGACTGTTACAGGCAGGTAACGGCGATGTCGGTGGTGGATTGCTGTTTGGTGATAATTTGATTGGCGGAACAGAAGATACATATGCTTCTGATGATGCTGTTAAACAACAATTAAAAATACAGGCACAGAGTCTTATATCAATGGCAAAGCGAATGAATGCCAATCAAGGAAGTGAAGAAACTTCCGAAAGCAGCGGGGCATTAAAAAAATCATTAAATACAAAATTGAAAGCGTTGAAAGAACAGGCAGAGGCTGCAGGTATAAATCTAAATGAATTGTTTTCAGAAATTTCTGCTGAAATGAATATGAGTAGGAAAGACCAAAAGCTCATATCTAAAACATTAAAAGTAAAAATATCTAAAAAGACTGATATAGCACAAGAAAATTCAAGCAATTCAACATCTCAGCAAAGTAAACCGTTTGGTTCGACTGTTTCTTCAAGAAGACCGTTATTTACAGGATTTATTGGTGTTGAATCTCAAAGTTCCGCTCAGGTTTCTGCTGATGCTGTCGGCTCTTCTTCAAGTGTTGTTTTATCAAATGGTGTAAGAACTGGTAACGTAGATGCTATAAAGCCTTGGGCTAATGACGGAAATTATAATAAAAGTTGGTGGCAGCAGCTTGGTTATAATGAGGAAAAAGGCAAACAGTTGTTGAGCAACGGTAAAAGATGGAGTGACCTTGCACAATCACAAGGGGTTAAAGCTCAATGCGGCGGTTATGTGAGACGAGCACTGAATGATACTTACGGAACAAGTTTTACCAGATTTGGAAAGGCTTGTAATACAGGTGATGATTATCTTTCTCGAATGCCGCAATTAAAGAAAATTGATGTTTCTGGCTTGCATCTTAAGCCTACAGATATTCCTCCGGGTGCAATAGTAATTTATCCTCCAGGATATAGCAGTGGTGCAGGAACAACTTGCGGTCATATAGAAATCTCTGACGGTCAAGGCAGCGGATATTCTGACTTGAAAACTCATTTATTAAGTAATAGAGGACAAAGACGTGAACCTCAGGAAATATGGATTCCTGTATAGGGTATAGTTATTTAGGTATTTGTCGATTAGACTTCGTATTCAACTGTTGACATTACGGTTGAAAGTATTTCATGTTCATCATTTTGTTCGTCGTTATCCGCATTTGTATTTTGAACATCTTTTTGTTCTGTTTCTTGCTTAGAATTTTGTGTTTCTTCAGTGCCGGCTGCTTGTTGTTTTGCCTGTTCTGAGAGATATTTTACGTATTCGGCATAAGTTACTATGCCGTTTCTGTTAGTATCCATCTTTTCATTATATTTATCATCGCCTTTTTTTGCATACACGGCTTTGTCATTTTCTGCTTGTTCTTGTCTAGACTTTTCTTTATCTTCTGTTTTAATATTTTTTTCTACTATTTTTTCGTTCTTTTTTGATACGGTCATAGAAGTCAGCATAGCTATTTTATCTTTTTCACTGACGCCGTTTTCTTCACAGTAGTTATTAAATTCTTCTAAAGTTACTTCTCCGTCATCATTTTCGTCCATGCCCTTTATGTATCCTGAACTACCTTTTTTTGTCAATATTATTTTGCTTGCGGGATTATTGTCTGAAGATTTTTCCGCATTTGTGTTTTGGGCTGTATTTTTTTGATTAGTTGTTTTTTTTGCTGTGTTCAAAAAATTTGAATATTGGCTTGCAAAATCTGTGATAGCGGTTAATTCCATTTAATCCTCCAATCATAATATAAAAACTTAGATGAATAAACTTAAAATCCTTTTAAAACAAGCCAATCCTTTTGGCTTAACGTTATACTTCGATTTATATCTACATTATGCCACATATTTGATATTTTCTAACATTCGTTTAAATTTCTTAATTGTATTTAAATCCGTCTTGTTCCATTCTGTCCAAAACTTCTTGAAGTTTTTCATCAGAGCATACGTAAGAAACTCTAAAATAGCCCTTTCCGTTATCTCCGAAGCCTTCTCCCGGAACTACCATAATACCTGATTTTTCAAGCAAGTCTGCACAGAATTTTTCTGATGAATTATATGTATTTGGGATTTTTACCCAGAGATAGAATGTAGCATTTGGAATAATAGGTATTTCAAAGCCAAGTTTTTTTAACCCGTTTGCAAATAAGTCTCTTTTACGTTTAAATTCCGAATTAAGCCACATATTGTATTTATCGGCCTCGTCTGAATTTAAGAGGTTTGCCCCTGCAATTTGAATTCCTTTAAATATTCCTGTATCTATTGTTGTTTTTTGTTTGCAGAAGATGTTTATCGCTTCTGCATTTCCGCAAACCCAGCCTAATCTCCATCCTGTCATTGCGTATGGTTTAGAAAAAGAGAAAAATTCTACGGCGATATCTTTTGCACCCTCAACTTCGAGTATGCTGTGGGGTTTATCGTTTTCATCATAATATAAATCACAATACGCAGAGTCGCCTATCAATAAAATATTATGTTTTTTACAGAATTCCACGGCTTTTTTATAATAATCTAATGTTGCACATGCACCCAAAGGGTTAGACGGGTAATTGACAAGTAAGGCCTTAACTTTATCAGGGTTATAACCGTCTTTTATAAGATTATCCCAAACTTCATCAAGATTTGGCATAAAATTGTTTTCCGCAAGCAGCGGCACAGAATATGACAATCCTCCGGAAACCTTTACCATTTCTTTATACGATGCGTAAGACGGATTCGGAGTAAGAATAATATCTTTGTCTTTTATCTCATGTGCAGGATTAATCAATGCTCTTATAATATTTGCAATACCCTCTTTCGAGCCGATAAGAGAACATATTTCATTTTTTTGATTTACATCAACATTAAATCTTTTTTTCATCCTTTTTGAAACAGCTTCAAGAAAAGCTTTCTCTCCTTTTGGAGATGAATATGTATGCATAGAATCAATATCTAAAAGTTTTTTTAATTCATCTATAACAAATTGAGGAGGTCTGCATGTAGGTGCTCCCATAGCAAGAGAAATAGGTTCTCTTCCCTTTTTTGTGAGTTCATCCTTTAATTCTGCTGCTCTTTCCCCTATTTTAAACATTATATATGTTTCTATTGAATTTACGTTTTCATTAAATAGTTCTCTCATATGATGCTCCTTTGCATGGTTTTATTATATCATAATCACAAAGGAAAAAATAATTATGAACGGAAATATAACTATAAGAGAACGACTTGAAGAAAGAGAAAATCAATGTTTGAGCGAATTTGCAACAAAAAGTTCGAATTCAAAAGGACGTTTAAAACCTATTGAAAAATGTCCGATAAGAACTGATTTTCAAAGGGATAGAGACAGAATAATACATTCAAAATCATTTAGAAGATTGAAACATAAGACACAAGTTTTTTTAGCTCCTTTTGACGACCATTTTAGAACCCGCTTAACACATACGCTTGAAGTTTCTCAAATCGCCAGAACTATTTCAAGAGCATTAAACTTAAATGAAGACTTAACAGAGGCGATAGCATTAGGGCATGATTTGGGTCATACGCCGTTTGGACACTGCGGAGAGGGTGTTTTAAACGAAATTACGGGTCATTTTCACCACAATGAACAGAGTGTCAGGGTTGTTGAAATATTGGAAGACCTTAATTTGTGCAGAGAAACTGTTGACGGAATTTTGACGCACAGCTGGGGATATACTCCTAAAACTCTTGAGGCACAGGCTGTCCAACTTGCTGATAAATTGGCGTATATCAACCACGATATTGAAGATTCTGTGCGTGCCGGGGTTATATCTGAAGACGATTTGCCAAAGGATTGTATAAAGTATTTTACATCAATTCAATCAAAACGTTTGAATAAAATGATTATGGAAATTATTACAAATTCTATTGATAAACCGTATGTAAAAATGAGCGATGAGGGCTGGGAATATACTACTAAACTTCGTAAATGGATGTTTGATAATGTTTATATTGATTCTCCCGCAAAGTTGGAAGAGAAAAAATCTAAAAACATTATTAAAGCTTTGTTTGAATACTATTCCGATATGCTTAAGCAGTATTGTGAAAAAACGAAAATTCAGCGTGCTGTGACGGATTATATTGCCAGTATGACGGATTCTTACGCAATTGAAAAATACAAGGATATTTTTATTCCAAAACCTCTTGCTATGCCTCAAAAGGATGATAATTTAATTAAATTGGCGAATATGCTTTAATATTTGTGCATCTGTTATTTGCCTGTTTTAGAAAGGCTATTGGCTGAATAATTGTTTGTTTTGAAATTATTTTTCCAAATAAACCATTTTCTTTCTGAAATGCCACTGAAGTGCTGTAAGAACAAAAATTATTATGAATAAAATATATGCCAGTGCACTTGCTTTTCCTATCCTAAAATATTCAAACGCATTTTTATATATTGCATATACAATTACATTAGTGCTATCCAGCGGCCCGCCCTCTGTCATTAGATAAATTAAGTCAAAAACCTGAAATGAACTTATGGCGGTAATTATTATTACAAAAAAGACAGTTGGCGAAAGTAATGGCACTGTTATTTTAAAAAATGTTTGAACCGTATTTGCTCCGTCAATTTTTGAAGCTTCAAGAAGTTCATTATTTATTCCCGAAAATCCCGCTAAAAATATAATCATGTTGTATCCGATTAATTTCCAAACAGAAACAATTATAAGTGCAGGCATAGCAAAATTTTTGTCATATAACCAATTTATATGAAGATTTAAAAACGAATTCAAACACCCTATATTCGGGTCGAAAATCCATTCCCAAACTATTGCTGATACAATCATCGGTGTTATAAACGGTATGAAATACGCAGTTTTATAAAATTCTTTAAACCATATTTTAGAATTTAACAAACTTGCTAAAATAAGCGGTATAATCACTCCGAAAAAGGTTACTGATATCGAATATACAAAAGTGTTTATAAGGATTTTGATAAACACTCTGTCTGTTAAAATTTCTTTGTAATTTGATAACCCGATGAATTTTATTTCGTTTAATAAGTCCCATTGAGTAAAACTTAGAGCAAAAGATGCAATTGTGGGGATTATAATAAAAATAAGAGTCCCTGCAACTGCCGGTGCTAAAAATAGTGTTACGGCAAAACTTTGTTTATTAAAAATGTCTGATATTTTAAAATTCATATTCTCATGTTATCATAATAAAAAAATTAGGAGAAAATACAGATGATTAATTGGGATAGTGCATTTGGAAAAAATGATATAAGAGGTATTTACGGAAAAGATGTAACCGAAGAATTATTTTTCTTTACATCAAAAGCGTATATAAAATACATAGCAAAGGAAACAGGAAAAGACCCTAAGGATATATGGGTAACTGTTTGTATGGATGCGAGAAACCACTCTCCTCAATTAAAAGATATAATTGTTAAAGGCGTGACGTCGACAGGTGCAAATATTGTAGATTTGGGATTAGCACCGACACCTATCGGGTATTATTCGGAATTCGCTCATTTGTCAGATGTTATCGGCGAAAATAATGAGATTTCGGGTGCAATGATTGTAACCGCAAGTCATAATCCAAGCCAATATAACGGGTTAAAAATGACTTTTGACAAAAAATCTTTGAATGAAACTCAATTCCAGGAAATAAAAAAACTTGCTATTGAACAAAGCAAGCAATCTCTACTTTCACATACATTCGGCAAATCTGTTGAGTTTGATATAATTCCTGAGTATATAAATGAGTTATATTCACAATTTAAGAATATAGGAACAGGTATAAAAGTTGTTGTTGACAGTGCAAACGGAACAGGCGGAATTGTCGGCCCTGATTTGTACAGAAGATTGGGCTGCAACGTTATTGAACTGTATTCGAACCCTGACGGAAGATTTCCTCATCACCATCCCAACCCAAGCGATGAATCAACTTTAAACGATATTAAAAAGGCTGTTGTTGATAATAATGCCGATTTGGGTATTGCATTTGACGGAGATAGCGACAGAATAGGCGTTATAGATAAAAACGGAGTTCATTTAACAGGCGATAAATTATTACTTATTTATGCACTGGATGTAATTGAGCGATATCGATTAACTAAAACTACGCCAATTGTTGTATCAGAGGTGAAATGTTCTCAGGTTCTGTTTGATACAATAAATAATAATGGCGGTAAAGCTGTAATGTGTAAAACAGGTCATGGCTTTATTAAATCTAAAATGAAAGAAGAAAATGCCCATCTTGCAGGTGAAATGAGCGGTCATATATTCTTTAAAGACAGATATTACGGTTATGACGATGCTTTTTATGCAGGTTGCAGAATTATTGAAATTCTTGCTAAAAACAGAGAATTAAATCCGTCATTTGATATTACCGATATGTTGAAACCGTTTGATGAAGTTTGTCTGTCGGATGAAGTTCGTCTTCATTGCGAAAATGAATTGAAAAAGCCTGTTTTAGCAATGTTTGAAAATATGGTTGAAACACATCCTGATATGTTTGGCTCAAAAATAAAAGAAATCATCACCCTTGATGGTATGAGAATTGTGTTTGATGGTGGTTTTGCCCTTGTAAGACAATCCAATACCGAACCTGTGTTTACATTAAGATTTGAGGCAAAAGAAAAATCCGATTGTGAAAATTATAAAAATACAATGATTACAAAGTTGGAAGAATGTGTTTCAAATTGTAACAAAAGTTAATAAATATTGTTAAAAAAGTCAATTTAAAACCAAAATAGAACTTTATTAATATATAGGATATTAATACGGGGAAAAAATGGTTTACGGTAATCAAAATGTAAGTTTTAACGGTGGAATAAGATATTCTGCACAAGATATTGAAAATTTGGCAAAATATGCAACCGGAGTTACATTAACAAATACACAAGATTTTGGAGTTTCTGAAGTTTTAACAAGTTCTGCATCAAATTTGGCATTACAAGGCGGTTCTTGGTTATGGCAAAATAGAAAAGATATAAAAGGCGGAATGCAAGCACTTACACAATCAACAACAAATTTAAATGCAATTCGCCAAGCATCAGGTTTAAGCGGAGTTTTATCATCATCTGCAGGAACATCTTTATTAAAAGCAATTCCTACTGCTGAAAAATTAGCTGAAACAACAGCTTTATCAACATCAACAGTAGATTTATATAATGCAGCAAGAACAGCAGCTCAAGAAGCTGCAAAAACAGGTTCAAAAGAAGCAATTAATCAAGCAAACCAATTATTTGCAAAAGCAAATCAAGCGGCTCATCTTGAAAAATCAGCAGCTGCAACAGGTATCGGTTCAAAAGTATCAAATGCAATCGGTTTAACAAAATTAAACAGCAGTTTAAATGCTTTAGCAGTAAAATCACCTGCATTCGGAAAATGCTTAAATGCATTTAATGCACATGGTGGCGGAATGATGTTATTAATGGAAGGCGGTTTTGAAGTTGTATCAAACGTAATTCCTACATTCAGCCAATTAGGTGCAAAATCAGGTATGAAACAATTAGGTAAATCCACTGTTAAAACAGTTGCTTCAGTAGGCGGCTGGGTAGCAGGTGCAGCAATCGGAACAAAAGTAGGTGCTTTAATCGGTTCTGTAATTCCTGGTGCTGGTACAGCAGTTGGTGCAGTTGTTGGTGGTGCAATAGGTACATTATGTTCTTTAATCGGTGGTTCGTTAGGCAGCCGTCTTGCTAAGAAAGGTGCTGAAGCAGTTGTTGGTAAAGATGAATTAGTTCTTGCTCAAGAAAAACAAGCTCAACAATTGGCTCAAGCTGCTCAAACTGACAGCACAGTATTAAATCAAGTTGCTGGTGCTGCGGCTGAAAGATTACAAGCTGAGGGTACTGATACTGATGATGCTAAAATAGCTTTCCAAAGTTTATCTAATTTGTCATCAAGAGGTACTTCTTCTCAACAAAGAACAACTGCAGCTACAACTAATCCGTTCTTAGCTTACACAACTGCTAAAACAGGATTTAATCCTCAACAGGATTTGATGGCTCAATCAATCGGTATGGCTTACTAATTTTAATTAAAAAATAAAATAAAAGACTTATTATAAAAAAAAGGATGACTAAAATGCCATCCTTTTTTTTCTTTGTTTTTAACTTCTTATCTGCAAATTAGAAAGATTGAACACGATAATCACGTTCAACACGTGCACTTGATGAGTTCATTGCTAATGACAGCAATTTTTCAAAACGGCTTTTTAAACTGTTTACTTCTGCCATTAATTCTTTATAACTTTCTTGTTTTTGAGCTTTTAATTCTGCTTGAAATTTTTCATATTTATTCATTACTATCCTCCTGTGTTATATAGTATTTAAAACAGTGTATGTGTTTAAATTTTAAGAGTGAAAAATTTTGTTACATATTTTAATATTTGTATTGGAATGTAAAAATAGGATAAATATATTTTTGCTACGTATATGAAAGTCAGTATTTTACCGTATTTTTCGACAAATTTATATTTATTTTGTTTTATAAAATTCAAAGTTAGTTTTCTTATTTTTTTGTTGTTTTCAATATTTAATTTAGTTCGGTTAAAATTACCAGCATTGTTTTCGTGTTTTCTTTTTCCAAAAAGTTCAATGTCAACGGTAATAGAGCCGTCAATTAAGTTTATCAAATTAAAGATAAATTTGTCGGGACATATTTTCCAATCGTCTGTATTTTTGTAATTTAATATTATTTCTACTGATTTTTTCTTAAACATTGTTGATGTCATCGGATGCCAGAACCAGCCTCCAAATGGCTTTTGTTCAATGTTTTTATATTTTATAAGGGTATCCTGTTCAACTGAGTTTTCTCTGATAAAATCTTTTTGGAGAATATTTTTTGTTTGTAAATCATTTTTTTCGGGTGAAATTATTTCTTTAGCTTTGCATGACACAAAGCCTGCATTTGTTTTTGTGTGAAGTTTAAGCAGTGTTTCTGCATATGTTTCATAAATTATGTCATCAGAGTCTATAAAACTTATAAACTCTCCGTTTGCTTTTTCAAGTCCTGTTAAAATTGATTTGAACTGCCCATAATTTTTGTCATGTCTTATTAAAGATATTTTCAAATCGGGGTTATTATTTATATAATTTTGTATAATGCTAACGGAATTATCTGTAGAAAAATCATCAACAACAATTATTTCAAAATTCTTATAAGTTTGATTTTTTATTGAATTAAGTGTTTGTTCAATAAATTTTTCATAATTGTATGATGACACAATAAAAGTTACGGATTTATCAGATATATCAATATTGTTAATATCATAAAATTTTTTTTTATGCGACAAAATCTGTTCTTTTTGCTCTCTCATATTAAGAAGCCTTTTTCTTGTTATGAAGAATTGAACTGATAAAAGACATTATAATAAAAGTTAATCCTATTAAACCTGTTATAATTTCCGGAATTTCTTTAAACGTAGAAATCATCATGATTATAGATAAAGCTCCAATAGCCCAGTGAGCACCGTTTTCAAGATAACGATATTGAGCGAGAGTTTTATTTTCGGTAAGCATAATAGTAAGCGAACGAACAAATACTGCACCTATAGACAATCCTATTGTTATAATTATTATATCCGAACTCAACGCAAATGCTCCCAAAACCCCATCTAAAGAAAATGATGCATCAATCAATTCTAAATACAAAAAGCTTATTAACCCTGCTCCTTTAACTGTAGAGGAAAGAGTTTTTGCACGTTGTTCTTCCTGATTTTCCAGGGCATGAGAAATTCCGTCAATTAAAAGGTATGTAATTATTCCGCAAATTCCTGCGATTAATACCTCTTTTTGCTGTGAAAAAATAACAAATCTGCTTGTAATAAGTAAAAATACCAAAGTCGTTATTATTTCAAATCCGTTTATATTAGAGCATTTTGTTAAGGGTTTTTCAATACAGCCTATCCAATGTGTATCTTTATCTTTGTTAAAAAAGTAAGACAAAAACAGCATCATGAGGAAAGTTCCGCCAAACATAACAATAGGAGCATGTGTAAGTTCTAAATAATGAGCATATTGCCCCGCATCGTTTAAAGCCATATTTAATACACTTAAGCATGAAAGTTTTGCAAAAATTGAAACTACGGCTATCGGGAACAATAATCTCATTCCGAATACTGCAATTAAAATCCCCCATGTTATAAATCTATGTCTCCACACAGGTGACATTTTTTCAAGTTTTGTTGCATTTATTACTGCGTTATCGAAAGATAAGCTTACTTCTAAAACGGATAAAATAAGTGCTATAAAAATACATGTTAAGCCGCTGCCTTTTAAAATATGTTCACCCCAAAACCAGGCTGCTATGATACCCAGAATTGTCGTTATAATAGAACTTTTAAAGTATTTCATAGATTATCCTTTATTTTTGAAATAATCGTATCGGCAGTTTTATTTAATGTTTCTAAGTCAGAGTCGTTATCTACAATAAAATCCCAATCGGTAATATGGTCAAGCCCCACTTCGGTTATATCCGTTTCTCCGATTAATGTTCCCCTTTTTTCTCTTAAATCTCTTGGACAATTTACTCTGATTGTTATTGCACCTGCATTTTTAAAAATTTCATACTCATGTGGAACACGAACATCTGTTACCATAATATTCCCCGGTTGAGAAATTATTTTTTTTAACCAATAATCGGCATCCTGACTTCTTCCCCAGTTTCCGAGGTCAATAAGTCCTTGTCGGTAAAGCGGTTTGTTTTTTTCTATTTCTTCATAAGTTAAATTATGTTGTTTTCCGTACTCAAGTTTGATAATATCGCCCATTGCACATCTTTTAAAATCAGGCATTTTTTCAAGCATAATTTTTGCTAAAGTATCTTTGCCCGAGTACTGCTTTCCTGAAAATATAATAATCTTTTCTGCCATAATTCATCCTCAGATTTATAGTATAATTATATAAAAACTGTGTCAAATAAGTTAATATTTTGTAAGCGATTTATTGCAAATAAAATTTGTTACATATATAATAGACTTGATTGATTTACAATAGCCGGTGGGAATTATGAATTTTCAAGATTTAATTTTAAATTTATCAAAATATTGGTCGGAACACGGTTGTATAATTCAGCAGCCGTATGACATAGAAAAGGGTGCTTCAACAATGAACCCTGCGACATTTTTAAGAGCGTTAGGCCCTGAACCTTGGAATACTGCAATGGTAGAGCCATGCAGAAGACCTACTGATGCCAGATATGGTGAAAACCCTAACAGATTAGGACATTATTATCAATATCAGGTTATTTTAAAACCATCTCCTGAAAATGCTCAGGATGTTTATTTAAAAAGCCTTGAAGCAATAGGTATTGATTTATCAAAACACGATGTAAGATTTGTTGAAGATAACTGGGAATCACCTACACTTGGTGCAAACGGTGTCGGATGGGAGGTTTGGCTTGACGGTATGGAAATTACACAGTTTACATACTTCCAGCAAGTTGGCGGTTTAGAAGTAAAGCCTGTTGCTTTAGAACTTACGTACGGTGTAGAAAGAATTGCAATGTATTTGCAAAATGTTCAACATTTTAAAGATATAAAATGGAATGACACCGTTAATTATGGCGAAATTTTTATGCAAAACGAAGTTGAAATGTCAAAATATAATTTTGAGGTTTCAAATACTGAGTCACTATTTAAAATGTTTGACTTATATCAAAATGAAGTTGATAATTGTATTGATGCAGAACTTGTATTGCCTGCATATGATTACGTGTTAAAATGCTCTCATACCTTTAATTTGCTTGATGCAAGAGGTGTGATAAGTAAAGATGAACGGAATTTATTTATAGGAAGAATTAGAACAATGGCAACGAAGGTTGCTAAATTATACGTAGCACAGAGAGAAAAAATGGGATTTCCTCTTTGTAAATAGCTGAAACCGAAAGAAGAAGATGGAAAAAAATAAAGGTAATAACACTACTTTTAGAAATATATTAAATAATTTAATAAAGCGTAAAAACCCTGATGACATGATGCAGGTTGCAAATAGAAACGGATTGAAAAAGACGTTATCTGTTTTTGATTTAATTATTCTTGGTGTCGGAGCAATAATCGGTTCCGGTATATTTGCGGTAGTTGGTATTGCAGCAGCCGGAGGTGGAGAAAGTGTTGGTGCAGGGCCTGCTTTAGTGTTGTCAATGATTATAGCGGCTTTTGCGTGTGTTTTTTCTGCGTTATGTTATTGTGAATTTGCGGCAATGCTTCCTGTTGCAGGCGGGGCTTATGTTTATACGTTTGCAACGCTGGGTGAATGCATGGCTTGGATGGTTGGATGGGTTCTTATGCTTGAGTATGGCATTGGTTCTATTGCCGTTGCTTGTGCGTGGTCTAATCATTTCGTTCAGTTTATGAAAGGGTTTGAGGGACATTTGCCGTCTATTATTACTAACCCTCCTATCTGGCTGGTTTCTGATTATAACTCTGCTCTTTTGCAGCTTGGTGATAGTGCTAAAGATGTTATTCCCGCTATTTGCGGCATCCCTTTTTGCATTAATTTACCTGCTTTTGTTATTATTTCGTTAATAACTTTTGTTCTATTAAGAGGTACAAAAGACTCTACACTTATGGCAACAGTTATGGTTTTAATTAAACTCTCTGTAATTGCTTTATTTGTGTTTGTCGGCGTTTTTTATGTTACTCCGGAAAATTGGCAGCCGTTTGCTCCAAATGGTGTTCAGGGTGTAATTAGCGGTGCTTTTATAATATTTTTTGCTTATATTGGTTTTGATGCTATTGCGACTACTGCCGAAGAATCTAAAAACCCTCAAAGAGATTTGCCTATAGGGATTATTGGTTCTTTATTGATTACAACTGTAGTATATATTTCTGTTGCTCTTGTATTAACAGGTATGCATCCTACAAGCGGTATTGTTATTCCTCAGGGGTTTTTAAAAGCTCCTATGGCTTATGTTATGACTATGGTTCATCAGGATTGGGTTGCAGGATTTATTTCTATAGGTTCTCTTGCAGGTTTAACTTCTGTTTTACTTGTGTTACACTTGGCTTGTACTCGTATACTTTACGCTATGAGTCGTGATAACTTTTTACCTCGTATTTGTAAAAAATTAGACAGAAAAACCCGCATTCCAATTGTTTTAACATGGATTGTCGGTTTTGCTATTATGTTTGGCGTAATGACACTTGATTTGTCTGCCGCTGCTGAGTTGTGTAATTTTGGAACATTTACTTCCTTTATTATTGTTTGCGTTGCGGTATTGATTTTAAGAAAAATTGACCCTAACCGAAAAAGACCGTTTAAAGTTCCGTTTTCGCCTTGGTTTCCTATTATGGGTATACTTTGCTGCGGAGGATTGATGTTTTACTATATGGTTACTTCAGCGACTTTTATGTCTGCAATTCTTTTCCCTGCTTGGCTTATTTTGGGCGGCGTTATTTATTCTTTTTACGGATATAGAAAAAATCGCAGAAAAGAAAAACTTATGCATGAAATGCAGTTGAGAGCATTAGAAAGAAAAGAGGAAGCGGTTTCAAATGAACTTTAAAGATATAATACATAATGCTCTTAGAAAAAGAAAAATAGATGACTTAATAAATATAAGTCAGCATACAGATTTACGTAAAACCCTAGGTATTTTTGACTTGATAATTTTAGGCATAGGTGCAGTAGTTGGAACGGGAATATTTTCAATTATAGGTATTGCAATAAAGGGTGGTGCAGAAAGTGTTGGTGCAGGGCCTGCAATATGTATATCAATGGTTCTTGCTGCTGTTGCTTGCGTTTTTTCTGCATTGTGTTATTCGGAAATCGCATCGATGATACCTGTCGCAGGTAGTGCTTATACATATACGTATGCTACGATGGGGGAATTTGCGGCCTGGATGGTTGGATGGATTTTAATGCTTGAATATGCTATTGGTAATATCACGGTTGCAAGTGCTTGGTGTGGTTATTTTACTCAATTGTTAAAAGGTTTTTCGCATGTTTTACCGCCATTTGTTACTAATTGTCCTTTATGGCTTAGAATGGATTATATAACTATTTCTCATATGTGTACTAAATACGGGTGGAATATACATGATAAAATACCGTTTATTTTTGGAAAAATTCCTTTTGCGGTAAATTTTCCGGCTATATTTATTGTAATTTTGCTTACTGTAATGCTTTTAAAAGGTGTTAAGGAATCTACAAGGTTGGCAAGCGTTCTTGTAGGTATAAATTTATCAATGATAATAACTTTTATAGCGGTTGGTGCATTTTATATAAAGCCTGAAAATTGGCAGCCATTTGCTCCAAACGGTTTTGAGGGAATTTTTATGGGCACATTTTTAATTTTCTTTGCCTATATTGGTTTTGATGCAATATCTACTACCGCAGAAGAAGTTAAAAATCCTCAAAGAGATTTGCCTATAGGTATTTTGGGTACATTGATTATTTGTACTATTCTTTATGTCCTTGTTGCACTTGTTTTAACAGGAATTGTTCCTTTAAATAGCGTAGATACCGGTGCTCCTCTTGCAAATGCAATGAGTTATGTGCATCAGGATTGGTTTGCTGGTTTTATTTCACTTGCGGCTCTTGCAGGTTTGACATCGGTTCTTTTGGTTTATCAACTTGGAACTACAAGAATTTTATATGCTATGAGCAGAGATTACTTTTTACCTAAAGGTTTAAGATTGGTTAATCGCAAAACTCGTGTTCCGACAATTCTTACTTGGCTTACGGCTCTTGTTGTTATTGTCGGTGCGTTATTTATGGATTTGAGTATTTCTGCCGAATTATGCAATTTTGGAACATTTACTTCGTTCATTATTATTTGCGTTGCCGTATTAATTCTTAGAAAAAAAGAACCAAACAGAAAAAGACCGTTTAAAGTGCCTTTATCACCGTTGTTCCCTCTGCTTGGAATATTTATTTGTACCGCTTTAATGGTATTTTCTATGCATAATTTGACAACATCGTCATTGCTATTTCCGTTATGGCTGTTTGTGGGATTTTTGATTTATGCTATGTATGGGTATAAACGAAAACGTAAGGAAAAATTTAAACAATCCACAGTCCGTAATATTGAAAAAAATGTTGCGGAAATTGTAAATCGATAGGAGTTTATAGAGTGCCATTGGCACTCTTTTTTTTATTTATTGCTAAAACGTGAAAGAAAAGCTGTTTCCTATAATTTAAGTTTAACAATATTACGAAAACCCAAAATAGTATATCCTTTTTGTAACAAAACTTAATAAATAATGATAAAAAAAGCAATAAATAAAAAGAGAAATACTTTAAATAAATGTAAGAGATGATAAGTTTAAGAGAGTAAAGACAAAGTATTTACGAAAGTATAGCT
>JAFVDH010000028.1 GCA_017478515.1 bacterium | reverse complement strand
TTTATATGTCGTATTACATGTCGCACCATCTAAATACTATCACAGAGAGGGTTTAAATATTATAACCAAACTTGATATAACTCCTGCTCAAGCGGTTTTGGGTGATAGTGTTTATATTAAGACAATAGACGGCGATAAAAAGTTAAATATTCCTGCCGGTATACAAACCGGTACGACTTTAAAATTATCCGGTCATGGTGTCCCTCATATTCAAAAACCATCATATAAGGGTGATCATATTGTTCTTATTACAGTTCAAACTCCTACTAACGTTACAGAAGAAGAAAGAGTTTTATATAAAAAATTGTATGAAATTAATACAGGTAAAAAGGCTCAAAATTCTTTTAGAGATAAAGTAAAAGGAGTATTTAATTAATGAGAAAATTTTTCCTTATTGTACTATCTTTATTTTTATTTTATATGCCTGCTTATGCTGCAAAAATTCCGGCAGAAGTAAAGAAGATACTTGATGAAAGTTTTTATGGTAAAGAAGAAATTAGATTTGATGGATTGATAACACTACCCGATTCAACAGTCTATCTCCCTCTGTATCCGGCAAGAATAAAAAAGCCGGAATCGGTTGTTATTAAGCAAACATATCCTGTGAATAAAAAATTGAAAGATTTACCTGAAATTGTTATTTTTAATAATGATTTTGTTTTAATGAAAGTTATAAAAGATAAAGATGGCAATAGAACATTTGCAAATCCAAATCCAATGCCTATCGAGGTTAAAACGGGTCTTCTTTCGCAAGATTTATTAGTTCCTAAAGGTTTGATTGTGCCTGAAAGTATGAAAACGGTGATTGGTTCTTTAAAAATTCAAACAAAAGAAGATCCGGGATTGAGAGTTAAATCTGATATTACTGAACATTTAAATCCCGTAATTATCAAAACAACTAATAAAAATCTTGTAAAAGAAGTTTCAGAATTAAAGAATAAAGTTCTTTATATTTCGACTTGTTATTCCAAAAATATTCAAGTCGTAGATGGAGAAAATTCAACTCCAAAATACGCTTTAACTCAAAAATCTATACCTATAGATATGAAGCTTTCTCCTGACAGCAAATATTTGTTGGTAACTGTTTATAACAGCAATTACGTTGATGTTATATCTTTAAAAGAGGAACAAGTAATAAAAAGAATAGAACTTCAATCTCAGCCTGAAGAGATTGTAGTTGATGATTATGAGAAAAAAGCTTTTGTTTCAAGCCCTTTGGATTCAAGTATTTATGTGCTTGATTTAAAAACCATGCTTCTAAAACAAAAAATAAAAGTAAACGGCATGTGTGAAAGATTGTATTTGTCCGATGATTCGACAAAACTATTTTATCACGATAAAAATACAGGTATAATTTGGGTTATAGACATCTATGATGATTATAAAATATCTGAAATCGGTACTTTTCCGAATGTTTCAAAAATTGTGTTTACACAAAATAAAGTATATATGCTTTCGAGAACAAAAAATAAATTGGCAATAGTAGATTATGTAACAAAAGGACTTTTGCAGGAAATTGATGTTCCGAAAACTCCTGTGGATATGATTGTTCATAAAAATAATCTCGTTATTTTAGGCGGAAATGCAAATGAAGTAATGATTTTGGATACAAAAGACGATGTGATAACATCTAAATTGAGTCTGAATACGAATGGTTTTGCCACAACATTGACACCTGTAAAAAATACCGATATTGTCCTTGTAACTGATACAAAAGTCGGAAAATATTGTGTCTTAAATGTTTCTAAAAAATTGATAACAAAAACGAATAATTTATTTATTCCTGTAAGTAGAATGGTAATAATAGATAAGAAATATGGATCAAGTAACAAATAATTTATTGAGAGAATTAGAAAAAACACAGCATGACTTTTGGAATATATCAAAAGAAACTGCAAATTTTTTGAGCATTTTAATAAAGGCTTCAAACAGAAAAAATATGCTTGAAATAGGTACTTCTAACGGATATTCCGGAATTTGGTTTGCAAAGGCTTTGAAAGAAAACGGCGGTCATTTTACTACAATTGAGTTCTATGATAAAAGACAAAGTCTTGCAAAAGAATATTTTAAAACATGTGAAATTGATGATATAGCAACTTTTTTACAGGGTTCTGCGGTGGAAGTTTTGGAAAATATGCCTGAAAATAAAGAATTTGACATGGTATTTATTGATGCAAACAAAAGAGAGTATATCAAATATTTCAAATTAACCGATAAAATGCTTAAAAAAGGCGGAATAATTGCAGCGGATAATATAACTTCGCATGCAGAAAAAGTAAAAGAATTTGTAGATGCAATTGAAGCGGATGAGAGATATCAGGTACAGGTCTTAAATTTGCCTGCAGGCTTGCTTTTGGCGTACAAAATTTCTGACTGAAAATTTATGTAACACTTTGTTAACAAAGCATGAAAAACATGGCAAATAAAAGTTTTTGGGTGTTTTTCTATATACATAGGTAAGTGTATATATTAGTGTAGGTAAAATGGAAGTTAACAAAATTCAATCTTCAAATAACATCAACTTTTCATCAAAGGTAAATGAACAAAAATCTTTGAAATACCAAAAAGATACAGTGTTGAAAAACAATTTGGCAACACAAGTTGAAGTTACAACAGACAAATTTACAAAAGCATTTACAACATATCCTGCAAAAGGCTTAAAAGGTGATAAAAACGCAAACTTTTATGAGTTTTTAACAATGGGAACAGTGCCTTATGTATTGGGTAGTGCAGCATTGATGGGTGTATTTAATTTGGCTAACAAATACTTTACACCGTTTGCACAATCAAAAGCAGGTTCTGTAGGTAAAAAATTAGCTTTAGGTGTATTATTCTACGGAGTAGCAAAAGAAGCATCAAAAGCGTTAATAAATAAACCTGTAAAAGCCCTAACCGGAGTAGACACCGAAATGCCATACGCAAAGGTTGTAGAGGGTTTACCAAAATTTGAGGGTGATAAAAATACAAAGAACATTGAATATCACAAGGTATTTGAAAGTGTAGAATTCCCAAGATACGATTTATTATACGGTCAAGGTGAAAAAAGAAACGAATATTACGATAAAGTAGCAAAGAAATTAGGATTAGGTGAAAACTTAAAATCATCAGATAAAGAAGTAAAACCAAGAATAAAAGAAATAGTTTCAAAATCAAATTCGGCAAAGAGCATGGCATCCTATTTATGGGCAGCGGTCGGAGTCGGGTTAGCGGTACAAAAACCTTGGGACAACTTCTTTACCGCAACGACCAAGGGTCAAGGACTTAAGAAAGTCGGCAATTGCGTCAAGTCTTTCGGAAGGAATTTCGTAGACAGTGCCAAAGAGTTATGGACGGGAGGTGCGAACCCGACAAAAGGTCAAAAAATCGCAGGTAAGGCACTAATCGGAACGGCAGTTGCAGCAACAGTTCTCGGAGTAGTAAATACGGTAGTATCAGCAAGACGATCATCAAAACTAAGTCACCAAGAAGTATTTGATAAAAACAAACAAGTCGTCGAAGGTTAAAACAAAAATTAAGGTAGAAGGTTAAACAATTAAATGTCAATTTCAGCAGTTAACAATACAATAACATCAAAAACTCAATCTCAAAATTGGGAAAATTGGAAATCTTCTTCTGTAAATGGTACTCCAATTCCTACAGAAGGTTTAATCAGACCAAACCAAGCAAAAGGCAGATTAGTTAATGATCCTATAGTTCCATCACCAAAAAGAGTTTTAAAAGGTTTCAAATATGATGCAAAAGCTTTAAAAGATGGTTTTACAGGAAAAGCTAACGACCACCAATTAGGTAAATTAAACGATGTAGGAATGAAAGTAGGCGGCTTAGCATTAGCAGGTTATCTTGCAACTCAAAAAACAACTGCAAAAACAAAATTAATGGAATTCGTAGGTTTAGGAACATTCTTAGCAGCTATGAATTTATGGCCAAAAGTAGCAATTGCAGCTCCTGCAAAAGCTATTCACGGTTTCAATCCAATGCAAAAATATGAAGACAGCTTTGGCAGAGAAAAATCATATTTCCAAGATGCTCAATACACACCAACTGATTTGTATTCAAATGAAAAATTACAAAAAATTGGCGACAGAATGGGTATCGACAAAAATATTAACGACAGAAACGATGCTACTATGAAACAAATGAAAAAAGTAGCAACTCAAAATAACACACTTTGGATGATAACAGCAGGTATCGCTTCAGCAGTATTCTCAGCATTAGCTTGTAACCAAGCAGAAAAAGTTATTGACCCTGCTTTAGAAAAAGCTAATAACAAAAAAGCTGATAACATGTTAGCTAACTTTGATGAAGCTTGCAAAAAACAAGAAAATAACAAAATGTTAGATTCTTTAAACAAAGTGTTTGCTGATAATAAAGATAAAGCAATCGATAATAAAATGATTGAAAAAATTACATCTGTTATGACAAAAGGTATGGACCCTATAACAAATGACGGTGTAAAAGCTGATTTAACAAATATGTTATTAGGCGATAACAAAACAGTTGTAGATGAAAAATTGGCAGAAACAATTATTTCAGGTTCTAAAAAAGCTTTATCAGAAAGATTTAGCGAAGAAGAAATGTCAAAATTCTTACCTAATAAAGAAGAAATGGTAGAAAAATTTAAATCATCAAACTTTATGGGTAAAGAACTTGCAGGTGAAGAATTAAAAGACTTAAGAACAGTTGTAACATCAGCTTATGTATCAAAAGCAAAATCAAACGGATTTGCAAAAGATGATTTAAAACACATCAAATCTACAGTTTCAGCTTCATCAGACGAAGCTTTCAGCTCAAATTCAAATGCAAAATTAAACGATGCAAAAATTGAAAAATTAACTGAAATCGCAAAAGTTATGAACAAATATCAAGCTAAAACAAAAGTTTTAGATGATTATGCTCAAATAAAAGTTGCAGACAAACCTGATTCAGTAATTGCAGCTTACTGGAACTCAGTTTCAGGTTCATTAATCAAAACTATGGGAATTGATTACAAAGAACTTGAAAAAGTTAGAAATAACAGAGAAATGGTTCAAGAATTGGTAAGAGGCAAAATGGAAGAAATTACTTCTGATGATGCTAAATACGAAAAAGCAATCGGTGCAGTAGTTTCAAAAGTTGCAGAATTAGACCAAAAAATTAAACCTGAAGATACTAAAAAATATTCAGAAAAAGTTGTAAAAGTCTATGATGATTTCGCAACTGAAATGGCTCAAAAAGGTATGACTGAAACTTCAAACAAATTAACAGCATACAACGTGGGCGGTAAAGGTTCGTTAAAAAGAATTAAACAAGTATACTTTGAAGAAAGAATTGCAGGTGTTAAAAACTCATTCAGCAGATTGATTAACACAATGGACACATACAGAAGAGTTTCAACAGGCAAATTTAGCCCTGAAATGAACGGTATGAGCAGAGAAATCAAAGAAGGTTTAATCGAATTAACAAAACAAACTACATTACAAGGTCACTCTTCAGATCACTCAATTAAATTCTACTTTAACAGAAACCAAAATCCAAACCCTGATACATCAGAAGTAGAAATCAAAGATGGTAAAGTAGTTAACAAATATTTTGATAAATCAAAAGGTGTAGATATTCCTGCAGACTACGATTTCTATCAAAAAGCAATGAACTTTATGTATAAACAAGACTTCGATCCTATAACTAAAAAAGCACTTCAAGCAAGTAAAATGGAAGGACAAGTAAGAGGTTATATGGATGATGTACACAAAAACATCGGCGGGGCAGATTACTTCACAAAACCAAACCACAAAACAGGTGCAGACCAAAATGCCTCAAGCGAATACAAGTTCTTGTTATTAGGTGTAGCTCCTGATGAAATGTTCACAAAAACAATCCAACAAACATACAACACTCAAAAATGGGGCAAAACATTCGGAACAGCAGGTGCAATCCTAACAGGCTTAACAGTAGCAGCACAATTCTTGTTCGGTAAAGGCAAAAAAGTTTAAATAAATTAAATCACAAATTAGTAAATGCAAAAATTTTTTAGGGAAGTTAAATAAAATGGTAGCGGTAAACAAAATTTCAACAGTAAATACACACAGAGTACAACCTTCAATGGTACAACCAAAAGTTTCAGCAAAAACAGTTGAAACAAAAGATACATCAAAGGTTACAAATCCGTTTGAATCAGGTTTAAAAGCACAAGCTATGATGAATATGGCAAACGTAAAAAGAGTAGAAGCTAAACCTGTTCAACAAAAAGCTTACAAAAATAATTTGAGAACAATGTTCCAAAATAACGATGCAAAAATCTTAGCAATCGTTCCAAGAACATTCAACGCAAAAGACGAAAACGGCGATGAAAAAATTACAGGAAAAGAACAACACGGAACATTATTAAACGCTATCGACAGATTAGACGAAATTAAAAAAGAAGGTTTTAACTGTTTCCACGTATTACCAATCCACGAAACAGGAAAACAACACGCAATGGGTACAGCAGGCTCATTATATTCACCAAAAGATTTCTTATCAATTGACTCAAATTTGATTGATAAAAATGACAAAAGATCTCCTAAAGAACAATTCAAAGCATTTACAGATGCTTGCCACGAAAGAGGAATAAAGGTAATGTTGGATTTACCAAGCTGTTCTTCTTATGATTTATACGTAGACGAACCTGAAATGATGGCAAAAGAACGTGACGGGCAAGCAAAAACCCCTCAAGGCTGGAACGATATTAGAATGTTCCAACCATACGCAGATGAAACAAAAAGAACTCTAAATCCAAAATTATTGGATTTACACAAACAATATGTTGATATGTGCGTAGACTTAGGTGTAGACGGTATCAGAGCTGACGTTGCAAGAGCGAAACCTACTGAATTTTGGGATGTAATTATTCCTTATTCAAGACAAAAAGACCCTGAATTCGCTTGGTTAGGTGAAACTTATACATACGAAGATGCATCTCCGCAAGCAAATATGCCTTACGACAGACCTGAAGATTCATTAAAATCAGGATTTGATGCATACTACGGACAATATCACATATTCCATGAATGGGAAAATGCAAAAGGTTTAATGGACTTTGTTAAAGAAAACCTTGAAATGTCTAATAAATTGGAAAAAGGTAAATCAGTAATCGGTTCATTCACAACTCACGATGATATATCACCAATGTTCCACGGAGGAACTGATTATTGCAACTTAACAGCAGGTTTACAAGCTACATTACCTATGTTAAATCCTTACTACGTAGACGGATATCAATCAGGTGATTATTATGTTTACGGATATGAACACACAAAACAAGACGAAACTCAAACAGATAATCACGAAATGACAGTTCACAACGGAAAACTTGATATCTTTAACTTATCAAGAAAACCGGGCGGAAAAAATCCTGAAATCGGTAAATTCATGACAGAATCATTCAAAATGAGAGATGCACACAAAGATGTTATTACTCACGGTTCATTCATTGAATTAGATAAAGAAAACGATAAAGAAGACCAAGTAATTGCATTTGCAAGACATAAAGACGGAAAAACTTTATTGGTAGTAGGTAACAAAAATATTAACAGACCTGTTAGTGCAAAAATAAAAGTTCCTACAATGAAAGCTAATCAAAAATTGGAAAATTTACTTCCTGCTTACGGTGAAAAAAGCCAATATCAAGCAGCTGAAGGTGAATTAAGAGTAAACTTAGGTGCATCAAGAATTCACGTATTTGAAATTGATACTCCTGAAATTGAAAAACACTCTGATAAAGTTTACAAACAAAACTTATAATCTAACGGCAAACTTAAAAAACACGAGATAAAAAGACGGTACCGCTACCGTCTTTTTTATTGATTGCTCAAAATGCTTAACAATATTACGAAAACCCAAAATAGTATATCCTTTTTTGTAACAAAACTTAATAAATAATGATAAAAAAAGCAATAAATAAAAAGAGAAATACTTTAAATAAATGTAAGAGATGATAAGTTTAAGAGAGTAAAGACAAGGTATTTACGAAATTATAGCTTATTAGATTTTGCAAAAGTTATTAAGAGAATTATAAGATTACGAGAGAAAACCAAAAAGAGTTTTAAAAATATAGCCGTGTTAATTTAGACGAAGGCTGGACTTGTAGTTGAAAGAATAATCTTAAAACATAAAACACAGGGATAATAAAAGAAATAAAACAAGGGGAAATAAAATATGGCAATTGGTGCAAGAGATAGAATCGATCAACTATTAGTAAAGAAATATGCCCAAGAAAGAGTTGATAACCATGAAGCAATGACATCGATGGTAAATCCTGAAAAAATGATGTCAGCAATGAATGATTTTGCATCAATGCATAGAAATATGTTTGTATTGTCACAAAGATTAAATCAAGCTTGCTCAAGAATAAATGCAAGAACAGCAAGATACGCAACAAATACAGTAGCAGCGTAATCGAGGGGAAATACACAAACAAAGGGGTGTATAAGATACACTCGTTAATAGAAGATATAAGGAAAGGAAAAATAAAAAAGAAGATAAAGGGAATTCAAACAGATAGACACATATAGATATATACACAAGAGGAAAGAAAATCAGAAAGGGAAATGACCTGAGTAAGAAAGAAAAAAGATTTAAGAAACAAATTCAACTCGTGTGAAGGTAATTAAATAAAATCCTCGTTAAATTCAAAGAAAAGTGTAAAAAGTGTGTTAGTCAAGCCGTCAAAGAGACGGCTTTTTTATTTTGCAAAGAA
>JAFVDH010000027.1 GCA_017478515.1 bacterium | reverse complement strand
TAGATAAATACATATACTATTACAACAATGAAAGGTATCAATGGAGCAGAAATAAAATGACTCCTGTTGAATACAGAAGTCATTTATTACTTGCTTCTTGAACCGAGTTTTTTCTTTGTCTAGTTTATTGGGCTCAGTTCACTTTGTTCGGCATGGGTTTTTAAATATTTGGCATGGCTTTTAAGCCTTTAGTATTTTTAAAACAGTCCTATTTAACTGCTATAACTTCAATTTCCACAAGCGCATTTTTGGGTAATTCTTTTGCTGCGACGCATGACCTTGCAGGATTTGAAATGAAATATTTTTCATATATTGTATTAAATTTTTTAAAATCTGATATAAATGCCAGAAAACAAGTTGTTTTTACTACGTTTTCGAATGTCATATCAGCGGCTTTTAATATTTCTTCTATATTTTTGCATACTTGTTCTGTTTGGGCTGTTATATCCGCATCTGCAAAATCTCCTGTTTGAGGGTTAATTGCAATTTGTCCTGATGCATAAAGCGTATCGTTTACAAGAATTGCTTGTGAGTATGGGCCTATTGGTTCGGGTGCATTTTTTGTATAAATAATTTGTTTCATTTTATTACCTTTCTGATTAATATTTTGTATTTTAAGTTGATTTACTTATGTTATCAGTTCTATTTGTTTTCTTTAATTTTGTATCCTGCATTTTTAAATGCAGTTTTTATTTCATCGAGGTGTTGGTGGTTTTTTGTTTCCATTGAAATATTTAAGAAACATCCGTTAATATCCGTACCTTTACCGCCTTGTTTGTGGCTTACTCTTATTACGTTAGCTCCAAGGTCGGCTATTATTGTTGATACTTCTCTAAGTTGTCCCGGTTTATCCAAAAGTTCAATTGTTAAATCGGTCAATCTGCCTGAAGTCAAAAGACCTCTGTTTATTACTCTTGAAAGTATGTTTACGTCAATGTTTCCGCCTGATACGATACATGCTGTTTTTTTGCCTTTTATCGGAACTTTATCAAACATTGCTGCTGCGACTGATACTGCTCCTGCACCTTCTGCGATAAGTTTTTGCTGCTCTATAAGGGTTAATATTGCTGTTGCAATTTCATCGTCTGAAACAGAAACAACTTCGTCAACATATTTTGAGCATATGTCAAAGGTTGTTTCTCCCGGTGTTTTTACGGCTATTCCGTCTGCGAATGTTTGAACTGATTTAAGAGTTTCTATTTCGTTGTGTTCAAGGGCATTAATCATACTTTTTGCACCTTGTGCCTGAACTCCGTATACTTTGCATTTTGGGTTTAAAGTTTTTATGGCAAATGCTACCCCCGAAATAAGACCGCCGCCGCCTATAGGTACTATTACGGCATCTAAATCAGGCATTTGGTTTATCAGTTCAAGGCCTATTGTGCCTTGGCCTGCTATTATTTCGTCATCATCAAACGGATGAATAAATATTGCATTTGTTTCCTTTTGGTACTGTATTGCTGCATTGTAGGCATCGTCATAGACACCGTCTATTAGTTTTATTTCCGCACCGTATTTTCTTGTTGCTTCTATTTTAGAAATAGGGGCAATACTTGGAATGAATATTGTTGCTTTTATGCCGGCATTTTTTGCTGATAAGGCTACGCCTTGTGCGTGATTTCCTGCTGAACAAGCTATTATTCCACGTTCCTTTTCCTCTTTTGAAAGCGTTGATATTTTATAGAACGCTCCTCTAAGTTTGAACGAACCTGTTAATTGCAGATTTTCCGCCTTTAAATATATTTCACTGTTCATATTCAAGTTTGGGGCGGGGATTAAATCTGTTGTTCTTATGTTATCTTTTAATACTTGTGCTGCATTATAAATTTTGTCTATTGTTATCATCTTTTCACCCTCTTTTAGTTTTATACTACAAAAGAATAAATTTTTCTTGAACTTAACAAATGTTTAATATATTATTTTCCATGTAAAGATTTTGAAAGGACACTAAGTTGGAAGAAAATGCATTTATAGAAAACGGCTTTATTGTAAATTTAAGCAATGCAAAAAATGCCGCAGAAGTAATATATGAACTGAGTACAATACTGGAAATGCCTGAAACTAAAGGTAAGAAAATATGCTTAAAGCTTGAAGATGTTAATTTGAACCAATCTCAGCTTTTAAGTATAAAGGCTTTGATAGAATCAATGGATTGTACATTAGACTTTGTTGATACTAATTCGGAAGAAACAAAAGACTCTGCTCAAAAGGCTGATATTCAGGTGATAGAATTTAAGAACGAAATAGAAGTTCCTGAAATAAAACCTGAAGAGGGCGAATTTGAAATAAATCATTCGGATGTACTTTTTGAAAATAATGAAGACCATACGGCGTTTACAGAACTTGCCGCAGAAGAAGGCTTAATAGAAAAGAAAGCTTATGAATCTTTAGAGGTCGGAGATATAATAACAACAGAAACCGATACGGAAGATTTATCAAAATTAACGACTCTATACTTAAAACAAAATTTACGTTCAGGTCAAAATATTACATATGACGGACATATAGTTTTGATAGGGGATGCACATCCCGGAAGTGAAATTGTAGCAAGAGGCGATATAAGCGTTTGGGGCGTATTGGGCGGTATTGCTCATGCTGGCTCAAAAGGCAATGAAAATGCTGTTATAAGAGCTTTAAAACTTAACGGTATTCAGTTAAGAATAGCTAATTGTTATGCAAGACGTATGGATATTGTTAATATTCCGTATATCCAAAAGGACTCTTCGTATACACCGGAAGAGGCAAAAATTGAAAATAACCAAATAGTTATAAATACTACATTTGAAAATAAGGAGAAATAATGACAGGTAAAGTATTAGTAATTACATCAGGAAAAGGTGGTGTAGGTAAAACTACTACAACTGCAAATATAGGTACTGCTCTTGCAAAGGCAGGCAAAAAAGTCGTTCTTATTGATACGGACTTAGGTTTGAGAAATTTAGACCTGCTTTTGGGTTTAGAAAACAGAATAGTTTATACAATTGTAGATGTTGTTGAAGAAAGATGCAAACTTAAACAAGCACTTGTAAAAGATAAGAAAAATCCTAACTTATGCTTGCTTGCAGCGGCACAAACCAGAGATAAAACAGCAATTACTGGTGAACAATTAAAAGATATATGTAATGAATTAAAAGAAGAAAACGACTATATAGTAATTGATTGTCCTGCCGGGATAGAACAGGGTTTTGAAAATGCTACAACCCCTGCAACAGAGGCTATTGTGGTAACAACTCCCGAAATGTCTGCTGTAAGAGATGCTGATAGAATTATCGGTTTGTTGGAATCAAAAGAACATATCGAAAGTCATAAACTTTTAATTAACAGAGTAAGACCCAATTTGATTAAATCAAATGATATGATGAGCGTGGAAGATGTTCAGGAAATTTTGTCGTGCGATATAATAGGTGTTGTTCCTGAAGATACAGGAATAATAACTTCTACAAATAAGGGAGAACCTATTGTAAATGACGAAAAATCTCTTGCAGGACAAGCATATCAAAATATTGCAAAACGTATTCTTGGCGAAGAAGTTCCGTTTTTGGATATAGATACACCGCAAGATTTAATATCAAAAATTAAGAAATTTTTTATGGATTTACTTGTTAAACTTGGTAAGGAGTAGGGGATGAAAGATATTTTTGCGGGATTGTATAATAAAATAGTCGGCTTTTTCTCTAACGTTGAACAAAAAGAGGCTGATGAATCAAAAAATGTTGCAAGAAACAGATTAAAACTTGTTTTGATGCAGGATAGAACAAACTTAAATCCGTATTTGCTTGAAAGAATGAGAGGCGAATTAATAGACCTTCTTTCTAAATACGTTGAAATGGATAAAGAGGCGTTGGATTTGAACTTTGAAAATGACGGAGATTCAATAGCTTTGATGTTGTCAATTCCTGTAATAAGAGCGAAAGAAGAGGAAGAAATTGAGGCTGCATTAAAAGCGGAAGATGATGCTAAAAAAGAACTTGAAGAAAAATTAAAAGCTCTTGAAGAAATGGAAGACGACGAAGATGACAGTGATGATGAAGAATTCGAAAATGAGTCGGACGAAGATGATGACTCAGATGAAAATTTGGAAGAAAATGACTATGAAACTGATGATTTGGATGAAGATGCAGAAGATGAGTCTGAAGACGAAAACGCTGAAAATGACGATGGCGACTCAGATGAAACTGATTTGAATAACGAGTCTGAAAATTCTGACGATTCAACTTCCGAAACTAACTCAAATTCTGAAAATTCGGAAACACATCATAAAAAGAAAAAACATAAACACAAAAAGAAAAAATCAATAATTAATATTCCTGATATTATTGAAGTTAATGAGGTTTCTGAAGAAAGTTCCGAAACTGACGAAAACTCAGAAAGTTAGTTTATAAATTTAGGCATAAACTTATGTAAAAAACATATTTTTTGTAAACAAGTTCGGCATTGTCGAACTTGTTTATTTTTTATTATAATCCTTTATGCTTTTTATTATGTTTAAGTATAAATTTAAGTCCTTTTCATCTGAAGAATAGATTTCTTTTAATAATAGTTCCATAATTGGATTTATTGTTTTTATTTCATTTAATCCGAATTCTGAGATAGGGATATTCAAGATATTAATCAATTTAAAAAATGTTTCCAAACTTGGTGAGAATGTTCCTCTTTCAAGCTTACCGTAATGCTTTTCAGCTATTCCTATTTTTTCGGCAAGTTCTTCTTGGGTTAGATTTAAATTTTTTCTGTATTTTCTTAAAATTTGTCCTATATATTTTTTGTCCACTAATGGCATAAGGTATACTCCTGACTACCTTTTAAAAAATAATATATACTTATTGACTTTTTAACTATGCATGTGTATTATTATTTAAAAAAGGAATATAAATATCCCTTTTTCTTAAAATAAAATTTTAAGGATACTTATGTTATTGCAAAATAAAGTTACAATAAACCTTGTTGATTATAATGATAAATTTAAATACGTTAATAATGTTGTGCCGAATGTTATTTTTAACAGATTAGATTTGAGATTTGGGACAGGTGACTTTGAAATATTGGAGATATCTTATCTTGATAAGAAATATTTTATTGAAGTTTATAATAAAAAGGGATTTTGTTATATAGGCCTGTATATGGCTGAAATTCCGCAAATTGTTTGTGATGAAGTAATTCGATTTTTGGATAGTTATTATAAAGATATATACATATACCATTTTCCGTGTTCGTTTGTAAAACATAAAAAATGCAGCGATAGGGACATAAATTATGTTATTGAATTACCTGAAAAATATGAGGATTATGAAAATAAGTTTAGCTCAAAGCACAGATATAATATTCGTTATAGAAGAAAACGTCTGGAAGAGCAGTATAACTGTAAATTTGAATATTATTCTTCTGATATGATTGATGATAATTTTAAAAAAATGTACTGTAAATTAAAGTCTAAAACTACCGGCGGAAGTGCTATTGAAGCTATTTTAAATTTTGACGGATTTAATGAGGCTTATGTTCTAAAAGTTGATGATAAAATTATAGCGGCAGCGGTATTTGTTATATGCGATAAGGAAAATGTTTATTGTTCGACTTTTGCTTATGATAATGATTTTTATAAGTACAGCCCGGGATTGATGATTTTTTATTATAGTCTTGAACAATACATAAAAAGACATTATAAAAAACTCTATATGGGTACGGGACATGAATACAAAAAGGGATTGCATGCAAAAGAAGAAGTTATTTTTATGAATGACAGAATTTTTGATTTGTCATTTATGCAGAAAATGTTTTTGTTTAAAAAGTATGTATTTTTGGACTTGGAATATACGGCGGTAAGGTTTTTGGGCTTAAAGTTTCAGATAAAAAAGAAATTAAAAACAAAATATCTATGATAAATGGGTTGTTAATAAGTAATAAAATTCCCGATTTTAACCTGTTGATTAATCCACGTAAATTTAAATAAAAAACGTATATGGCCGCCAAATTTATTTTTGTGATTTATAAATTATCTCACTTCGGCAATCAGGATTGTTTCATCCAAAATATCGTCAGGTTTTGTTCTTACGATTTTAAATTTATAGTTCAGGTTCAAATCCTCTATCCATTTTTTTATTTCAAAAAAATCTTTTCCCGAGTGATAAATGCTTATTAATAAAACGGGTTTTTGGGATATTATTGTTTGTTTAGAGCCTTGTAAAAGGTTCATTTCATCGCCTTCTATATCGCTTTTTATTAACCCTATTTTCAAATTATTTTCTTTTACAAATTCATCTACAGATATTGCATTAACTATATATTTTTTGCTGCCGTGTTTTGAATTTGCGGTATCCAATTGGTTTATGTTTGCATAGAGAGTTTTATTTCCTTTTGTGTTTTCAAGGCACATTTTTACTGGAACAATCTTTTTTTCGAGTTTATTTAACCTGATTGTTTGTAAAAGTTTTTCATAGTTTTCATCAACCGGCTCAAATGCATATACTTTATTATTTGTAAATTCGCTTAATATAACGGAAGAATCGCCTACATAAGCTCCCGCATCGATAACGGCTTTGTTTTTTAGTTTGTTTTTGTGCTGTATTTTTGAAGTTCCGTATTTGCTGTATAAGACATGTACAGTTCCGTCGTATTCCGGAAATTTATATTTTCCGTATTGAATTGTTGAATTGCCGACATCTTTTTTTGAATATACAAAGTCGTAGAACTTTTTAATTTCTTTTGCCTGTCTGTTCGAAAATGGGCGAACAACTTTGTATCCTAAATCTTTGGCATTCAAAATCAGTAAAGAATTTTTCATTATAAATTCAACTTCTTTTTTGCTGTTTTTGTCCAAGTTTTTTATAAAAGTTTTGTAATCTTCTTTTGAAACATTCTTTTTAGAGTAATCATACAGGTCAAAAAATTTGTTAACTTCATAAGTTTTTGTTTCAATAATATAAAAAGCACTTTTGGACGGTCTGTTCAAGTATATGTTATAACTTGCACATGTGCAGATTGTAATTAGAATAGATAGTCCTATAAATAAGCAGTTAGTAAGATTTAAAAATTTCATGAGTTTTATATGTTGAGTAGTATATGTTTTGGTCTGATAAATACTGTTAAGTAACATTATTTATTTCTACTGAAAAATGCAGCTATATCTTTGTGTTTAAGTAGTTTTGAAATTGGTCTTCCGTGCGGGCAGGTATAAGGTTCTTTACAGCCCCTCCAATTTTTTATCAATTCCTGCATCTGCCACATTGTTAATTCATCGCCTGCTTTTACTGCGGCTTTGCAGGAGGTTGTTATCAAGATTTTTTCTTCCAGCCCGTTTAAATCACCTTTCAAATTCTCCAATATATCTGTTAATAAGTCTTTTGGATTTAGTTTGGAAAGCATTTGCGGAATTTTTTTAAATGTTATTTCATTATTTTTTAAGAACGTTATTTTATATCCGAATTTTTCAAATTTATCGGCATTTTCCTGCAAAAGTTCATATTCTGTCGGTGAAACTGTCAATATATCTGATATAAAAAGAATTTGTGATGCAGGAGTTTTTTGTGATTTTAAAGTTTCGTAGATATATCGTTCTGCTGCAATATGCTGGTCAACTATTTCTAAGCCGTCATCTTTTTCTATTAAGATATAAGTTTTTTTATATTGCCCAATGATGTTTTCGTCATATTTTGTTTGAGGCTCTAATGTTTTATCAAAGCTGTTTCTGCCGATTTTAGAAAATGTTTTTTCCTCTTTAATCTCCAGTTTTAATTGATTTTCAAGTTTTGCCTGTTCAGTTGTTTTTATATCGACCTCTTTTATTTCAAATAAGGGTAAATCACTCACAAAAACATCTTCAAATTCATCGTTTGTATTTTTCGGTACAGTTTCACGATGTGTAGTTGAAAATCCTATGATATTATTTTCATTGAAATCTTCATTTTTAACTTCAATATTGTTTTGCAACGCCATTTTTACGGCTGACATTATAAAGCTGAAAATTTGATTTGTATTTTTATAACGAACTTCCTTTTTTGTCGGATGAACATTAACGTCCACATCTTGAGGCGGAAGTTCAAGGTTTAGAACTACGAATGGGTATTTATGTTTTTCAATTAAATTTTTATACGCCATATCAACGGCTTTTTGCATTATGATACATTTTACGGGTCTTGAATTTACATATGTAAAATAACCCTTTTTACTTGAACGTGTGTAGTCGGGAGTTGATACATATCCGCTTATTTTTGCTTTTGCTATGTCATCTGTTTTTAAAACTTCTTTTAAATGATTGACTGCATCTTTTGAATAAACTTCTTTTATCGTTGCAAGTGTATTTCCCAATCCGTTTGTTTCCAGAACTGTTTTATCTTCGTTTTTTAATGTAAATGCGATATCTGTATGAATTATTGCTGCTGTCTGAATTAATTCCTGAATATATGAAAATTCTGTTCTGGCACTTTTTAAGAATTTCAAACGTGCCGGAATATTATAAAACAAATCCTTAATTTCCATGATTGTTCCGATAGCACAACCTGTTTGAACTGTTTTTACTTCGCTGTTTTCGCATTCTACTTTTGTTCCGTGTTCAAAATCTTTTGTTCTTGTTGTGCAGGTTACTTTTGAAATTGAAATTATACTTGACAGAGCCTCGCCTCTAAATCCGAGAGTATTTATGTTGTATAAATCTTCGCTGTCTTGAATTTTACTCGTTGCGTGTTTTGAAAACGCAAGCATTATATCATCAGGATGAATTCCCGAGCCGTTATCGGCAATTCTTATATTACGGCATTCGTTTGATATTTCTATGCTTATTTTTGTTGCACCTGCATCTATTGAATTCTCAACCAGCTCTTTTACAACGGAATATGGTCTTTCAATTACTTCTCCCGCTGCAATTTGATTTATAACGTGTTTTGATAGCTGTTTAATTCTCTTCATACCAAAATTTTATCACAAATTCATCTAAACATGTGATTTTTTATTTTAAAACAAAGTTTAAAATAATTTTATTATGAGAGCAAATACAAAACAAAAACACGTAGAAGAGAAGAAAACGAATTTAAAGGTTGTACAAACCAACCCGATTAAGACTACATCTTACAATGATATCAATTTGAAAAATTGGAAAGATTATCCTGAAGTAAAAACGGATACATTCTGGCAATTTCCTGCAAGATTGAGAGAACACGGGCATTCAAACGATTATCATGGAAACTATATTCCTCAGCTTGCACAACAGTTTTATCAAAGATATACAAAGAAAAATGACGTAGTTTTGGATTTATTTTTTGGCTCTGGAACTTCCGGAATAGAAGCTGTAAATATGGAAAGACGCTGTATTGGCGTGGAGTTAAAACAAGAACTTGTTGACAGTGTAAGTACAAAATTTAATCCGAAACAGCTTGTAACTGACGTAAATATTATCTGCGGCGACTCTACATCAAAAGATACAATGGAGAAAGTTAAAGCAAGACTTGAAATTATGGGTAAGAAAAAGGCTCAGTTCCTAATTCTTCATCCGCCATACGATGATATTATTAAATTTTCCGATAAAAAAGAGGATTTGTCGAACTGTTCTTCTACAGAAGAATTCTATGACCTTTTTGAAAAAGTTGCTAAAAACGGTTATGATTTATTGGAAGAGGGCAGATTTGCCGCACTTATTATCGGTGACAGTTATAAAAATTCAGAGGTTCAACCGCTTGGCTTTAAATGCATGGAAAGAATGCAAAACCTTGGAATGAAACTAAAAGCAACTATTGTAAAGGATATTCAGGGTAACGAAAGAGCTAAAGGAAGAACAGCAAATCTATGGAGATATAGAGCTCTTGCAGGCGGATTTAATATCTTCCAGCATGAATATATATTTATATTCCAAAAATAAGATAAAAGAGAAGACATATAACATACATTATCCCCCCTTAGCAAACTCGTAAGGCCTGCTCAATTTTGAGCAGGCCTTACGAGTTTGTTTGTTTATAATAAAAATACATTAGCTTTCTTCAAAAGCTTTTTTTATAGACTCCTCAAATGGTGCTCTTAATATACCTTTTTCTGTAATAATTCCTGTGATAAGCTCATTTGGCGTTACATCAAATCCCGGATTAATAAAGTTTATGCCCTCTGCACAAATTATTTTTCCGTTAATATGTGAAACTTCTTCATGTGAACGCTCTTCGATAGGTATTTCTTTTCCTGATTTGATGTTTCTGTCAATTGTTGACAAAGGTGCGGCTATATAAAACGGAACGTTATGATATTTAGCTGCAATTGCAACTGTATAAGTGCCTATTTTGTTTGCGGTATCACCATTTGAGGCAATTCTGTCCGCTCCGACTACAACCATATCAATCATTCCTTTGCTCATAAAGTATGAACACATTCCGTCAGTTATGAGTGTTACAGGAATACCATCAGTTTTTAGTTCAAATGTTGTTAATCTTGCTCCTTGCTGACGAGGTCTTGTTTCGTCGGCAAAAACTTGAATAGTATTGTCTTTTGCATATGCAGAACGAATTACTCCAAGTGCAGTCCCGTATGCAACTGTTGCAAGTGCTCCTGCGTTGCAGTGGGTTAGGATGGTCGCTCCTTTTGGTACAACTTCTGCTCCGTAGTCTCCCATTTTTTTATTTATTTCTATATCTTCATTTTCAAGTTTTATTCCGTTTTCAATTAACTCTTTTACAATTCCTGCTATGTCGGATTTGGAATTTAAAATTAATTCTTTTTGCTTTTTACAAGCCCACATAAGATTAACTGCCGTAGGGCGGGAAGTTGCCATATAATCAGCTTTTTCAATCATTTTGCTTATGAATTCTTCTCTTGAAAGATTTTGTTTTTGAAGTTCAAGCGCATATAGTGCGACGCCATGTGCTCCTGCTATTCCTATGGCAGGTGCTCCTCTTACTATCATATCTTTTATGGCTGTGTACATTTCATCGCCTGTTTTTATGTTTACATGTTTGAATTCGTACGGCAAAACTGTTTGGTCAATGAGTTTTGAATAGTCGTCAATCCATTCTATTGTCTTTATTTTACTTTGAAATTCCATTGTTTTATCCTTATTTTTATTTGATTTCAATATCAATATTTTCGTTATTTGACTCTTTTTTAATGCCTGAAAGTGCTTCATAAAAATATGCTGTAATAAGAGCGGTAAAAGCGTTCATCAGTGCGGATAAAAGTCCTACAAAAATTGTGAGCATTACGAGTACGACAATTCCACCGAAGTTATTGAAAAAGTACAGTAAAAATGAAGTATGAACAGGTATAAAGCTTATCAAAGCATGAATTCCTTTAGTTAGTAACCCTAAAAAAATGTCTAACGGAATAAAAACGACAGCGAATGCAATAAAAGAGACAAATCCTATAACCGCACCAAAAATAGAACCTTCTCTCAGGTCAAAAATTCCGATTAGATTTTTTTGTTTCATATAAATTAAAACGCCTGCACTTAAAAACAGCATTAGAATAGTGAAAGAAAAAATATTTATGTAAGGAATAATTGATACAAGCCCTAAAACTGCACCGCATATTGCACTGATAATCGCAATTTGTTTTAATAAAAGGATATTGATATTCATAAATTTAACCTCATTCTTTAATATAATTATTGTTTCACAAGTTGACTGTTTACGCAACATCTGTGACAGCAAATTGCCATGGCAATAGAATCTACTGTATCATCAAGCGTAGGCAGGTTTTCTTGATTAAGTGTAATTTTTACCATTTTTTCGACTTCTTTTTTATCTGCACGTCCAAATCCTGTGAGATTTTGTTTAACTTCTAATGGTGTAAATTCGTAAATCGGAATTTTGTATTTTTCAAGAGCCATAAGGATTACACCCCTTGCTTCGGCCACGGGTATTATTGTTTTTTGATTTTTAAAGTAAAATAATTTTTCAATAGAGGATATGTCAGGTTTAAATTTTTCAATTATAGTGCACATGTCCTCATAGATTTCCAATAATCTTTGAGGGGTTGATTTGTCGGAGCAGGTTTGTATAGAACCTGATGAAACCAGTTCCAAATCAGAGTTTCCAGACTTTAAAACAGAATATCCGACGATAGCCATTCCCGGGTCAATACCTAATATAAGCATGTAAAAATTATATCAAAAACCGCATAAAAAAACCTTATATTAAGTTTTGTAAAGTGTAAAAAAGACACTATTATGCATATTTTGGACAAATTACTAAAATTACTAAATATCAAACAGTTGACATTAATTTTTGTTAGAGTGATAATAATTGATGTGGATTGAAAGTGTATAAAAAACACTAAATACATTTACTCTATATCATATAAACTCCTAAAAAATAAACACTAAAAAAGACCATTAGGATGCAGAAAACATAACCGCCCTTTCGGGCGGCTTTTTATTATTTTTATTGTGCAATTGATGTCCTTTATGTATATATAATTATTTAAAAAATACTATTAAGTTTATTGTACGGATTTTATATTTTTTATATAATTTCTGTTATAGTAAAAGACAAAATAGAGGGAAGTGTTAAATGGAAAATAATTTAAAAGAACAAACTGTTTTTGGAAAAATTTTAGGCTGGTTTTTTGGCGTATTACTTTGTTTATTTATTTTTTCTGTGTTTGATAAAGAAGTTGGAATTTTTGGTTTAGGACTTGTTATTATCGGTATTCTTTTATTACCGCCTGTTAATATGAAATTAAGAAACAAATATCAAAATTTTGTCAGAAATAAATATGGTGAAAAATATAATCTATTTATTATTAATTTTGCTTATGCGTCAATAAAATTTTTACTTTCATTTTTTATAATATTTGTTTTTGCGCTTATGAGCCCGTCTAATAGCTCTACAGCAGATAAAAGTTCTCAAACCGATATTTCCGTAAACAACGAAAAGAAACAGATTGTTATTCCTGATAACAGTAATATTCAGTCTCAAAAACAAAGCGGAAAGACAAAAGTTCCTGTTGAGTATAAAAATGCTTTAATAAAGGCTGAGTCTTATTCGAAAGTTATGCATATGTCTAAAAAGGGAATATATGAACAATTAACTTCCGAATATGGCGAACAATTTTCTGAAGATGCTGCTAAATATGCTGTTGATAATTTGAAAGCGGATTATAATTTAAATGCTCTGGAAAAGGCAAAAAATTACCAAAAAACAATGCATATGTCTAAACAGGGTATATATGAACAATTAATATCTGAATATGGAGAAAATTTTACTGAACAAGAGGCTAAATATGCCGTTAATCATTTAGAGGATTAAGTTAAGCTTTGAAGCAAATTAAAACAGATTTAATTGAGCGTAAATATGTTTATGTTAGACGCAAAAAGAGGATGAAATTATCATCCTCTTTTTGCGTCTGTTTTATTTTTTATTAAAATTTATTTTTCAAAATGTGGTTTTGCAGGCGGTGTTTGGCATTTACCTGATTTTCTTGCTTTTTCCATTTGTTTTTTTTGGTCTTGTTTTATTTTTTCAAAGGTTTTCTTCTGCTTGTCAGTTAATTGTGATTCGAAGAATTTCATATCATCTTGTCTGATTTCATTTGCTTGTTTGCGTAATTCTTTCATTTCTTTTTTTACTGCTGTTATTTGTTCAACTTTTTGTTCTTCAGTTAATTTTGTTGATGATTTTATAACTTGAAGTCTTGTTTTGTCTTTTTCCATTTGTTCAAAAATAGGTTTTATTTTCTCACGATTGGCGTTTCTGTTTTCGTCCAATTTTGCTTTTTGTTCATCTGTTAATTTTAGTTTTGAAAAATCAGCAGGAGGTGCTTTCGGGCCATGTATTTGTCCGCCGTGACATGGAGGTTGTTTTGGCGGCATTCCCTCATGTGCCTGTGCTGTCGTTGCTGTTATTGTCGTTAATCCTAATAAACATGCTAATAATAAACAAATCTTTTTCATTTTTAATCTCCTATCAATTCTCTTAACTGTTCCATCAAAACTTTTCTCGCATTATACAGTCTTGATTTTATTGTTCCCTCAGGAACTCTTAGCTTTTGGGCTATTTGTTCGTAGCTTTTACCCTCAAATTCATACAGGATTACTACCTGTTTTAATTTCTTGGGTAAATTGTCTACGGCTTTCAGTATCAGCCTTTGACGTAATTTCGTATCCAGAATTTTTTCAGGATAATCAGAGCTCTTGATGTTTGAAATTACATCCTCATCTGATATCTGGCTTGAGGACGTTTTATAATCTTTCGATTTTAAAAAATCCTTACAGACATTTGAAGCAACTGTTGAAATCCATTGAGAGAACTTGTTTTTTTCTTTGTAAGTATCCAGACGTCTCCAGATTCTTAAAAATATTTCTTGTTCCAGGTCTTCGTTTGGAGTCCCGACAAATCGCTTTATTATTGATTGAATTTTATATTTGTTTTCTTTTATTATATTTTTCAACTTAGTACACCTTTAGCAATCCGTAGTCATCAGTCGGTAATCCCTGATATTCTATAATCGACTCTTCGCTTAAGATGTTTTCTGTTTGAATATAATTGTTTATGGGAATGACCGGCAGCACAAATAAAAATAATCCTAAAATTACATTGGTTTGTACTCTCTTCTGTTTCCTTTCCCGATAAAGCGGTTTTGCTTCTCTTATTAGGTCAGAAACTTTATCAAGGTCTTCAAAATTTTCTAAGTTTTCCATTTTTTACCTCTTACATTTAGTATAACGATAAAAATTTTTAAAAGTTCATTTTTTTTATTAAAAATTTTTGATATTTTCTGAAAACCCCTACAATTGGGGAATTTAGAAATTTTGTTTTCTTTAAATAATAAGTTTATGAAAAAATTTTTAATAATATTTTCCATAATATTTTGTACAACAAATATAATCCTTGCAAATGATAATTATAATCTTTATAATTACGATGCTTACAAACCAAATTTATCCCAAAATGAAAAAATATTATTTATAATGGATTATTCAAACAGCATGAATGAATTTTTGGGTGGCGGCAGGAAAATTGACCTTATGCGTGAAACCATGAGAGAAATTCTTCCTGCAATAAATTCTAAAATAGAAACCGGTTTGAGAGTATATGGACACAGGTTGGGTTTTACTGCGTATGAGTGTTGTAAGGCCTCAAAACTTGCTGTGCCGATACAAGAAGAAAATATTGAAAACATAACGGCCGTACTAGAAAATACAAAAGCAAGAGGTATGACTCCTATTACATACTCATTGAAAAAGGCTGTAAATAATGATTTTAATGGGTTTCAAGGTAAAAAACATATTATTCTGCTTTCAGATGGCGGTGAAAATTGCGATGAAAGTCCTTGTGATTATGTTATGAAAAATTTAGCCAAACAAAAAGATTTTACAATTGATGTTATAGCTTTTAATATAAATAATAAGGATGATTTAAATCAGTTGAAATGCATCTCAACAGTAACAAGCGGAAAATTTTATACCGCAAATACCAAGGGCGAACTTGTAAATGCACTTAATAATACAATTCGAACTACTAAAGAGGTTGGCGGTGTGATTATAAAGGATTAAAAATATTTTAAAAATTAAAGTGAAAGTGTTAAATCAACTGTAGTTTCAAATTTTTTAGGGTTAAGAAAATGTAGAAAAGCAAAGCGGAAATAGAAGAGGGCATTTTTGTGAAACAAAAATGCCCTCTTCTATTTTTCATTAAATTTTAAACCATTCGCAAGCTTCTCTTTTACAAAGAATACTGTTTAAATCACCCATTAATTTATGCTTTGTCATTTCAAAAGTAACAGGAGTAATAGAAATCCGATTGTTTCTGACCGCTGCAATATCGGTCATTGCATCAGCAGGGTCTGAGGTAAGTTCTCCTGCCATCCAATAATATACTTTACCTCTTGGGTCAACACGTTTTTCGTAATCATCTGTGAACATCTTTGCACCTAATTCTGTAATTGCAATACCTGCAATGTCTTCAGAATTAACCCCCGGATAATTAACATTTAAAATAACTTTTGGAGGGAAACAAAAATCTTTTAATCTTGGTAATAGTTCCGAAACAAATTTTGCTGCGGGTTTGAAAGCTTCTAATTCTGTAGAAGTATTGCATAAGGAAATAGCCATGGCCGGAATATTCATTAATGCTCCCTCTAAAGCACAACTTACCGTACCGGAATATAATATGTCAGTACCTAAATTTGGCCCATGATTTATACCGGAAATAACTAAATCAGGCTTTTCTTCATCTGATAAAATTGCATTAACCGCAATTTTAACGCAATCCCCCGGAGTGCCGGAAGTTTTCCACGCACGTTTTGCTCCGTATACAGGTTTAACTTCATCAACTCTTAATGGTGTATGCAGGGTTAAAGAATGTCCTGCTGCAGAACGTTCTCTGTCCGGTGCTACAATATATACATCATGATTTGTACTCAATGCTTCTACAAGTGCATGGATACCGTTAGCTGCGATGCCATCATCATTTGAAACTAATATTTTCATCAAATCTCCTTTACAATTTAAATAAAAATGACTATTCCGTATTGTAAGTATATACAATAGTTTTGTAATAATAATCCTCAATTCGTATGATTAAAATAAAACTATTGTAAAGATTTGTATCTTTTTTTATGTTTGATGAAATTTTAATCCTGAAAAATACTTTATATATACACGAGGACAATATCAAGACCTACGGGCTTGAGGTAAGAGTTTTTTAAACACATAAACACACACACACTACACTACACAATTACGAGGAATTTAAAGAAAATTTTAGAATTCCAAAAGGGTCGAAATTAAAAAAGGCTCTTTTTTTTTGCCTAAAATAAAAAAATAAATAGATAAATAAATATAACAAACAGGGTTGATTTTATATTTTTAGCGTTACATAATATTGATGTCGATAGGGTTTCGGCAATATGAAAATTTAATAACGCGGGATGGAGCAGTCTGGTAGCTCGTCGGGCTCATAACCCGAAGGTCAGTGGTTCAAATCCACTTCCCGCAACCATTTGAAATAAAGGCTTTTAGAGTTTTCTGAAAGTCTTTTTTTATGCTAAAATGAGCAAAAGTTGCAAAAAGGTTGCATTTTTATTTTTAAGGAGAAATTAAGTAATGGATTCAGAAGATAAAGGAAATATAGGAATAGACGAGTTATCAAGTGCAATAAGAAGAATAGGTTATAAATGTAGGCGACAACTTGAAAGCGATTATGGTATTGACGCACATATTGAAATTAGAGAGGCTGAGCAATATCCTACTGGTAAATTGATAGGTGTTCAAGTGAAAACTGATGGAAGTGATTGTTCTGAAGCTAAAGAACATTATAATTTTACTTCTGATTATAAACATCTTAATTATTGGTTAAATCACTCGTTACCCGTTATAATTGTTCATTATGATATACAAAAAGATATATTAAATTGGGTTCAAATAAGGGAAGATAAGATTATCCGTAATGAAAAGTCTTGGTCTATTAAAATACCTAAAAGAAACATAATAAACGATTCCTGCAAAAATGAACTTGCCAAAATAGCTGAAAATATTGATATACAAACAAGAAAATATAATATACTTCAAGAATCGTTAGTCCTAATGGAAAATATACAGAGAGGAAATAAAGTTTGCATTGAGTTCCAAGATTGGATTAATAAATCTTTATCAATCAGAGCTTTAAATATAAATATATACTCTGATGACGAGTTAATAGAAAGTGTTGAATGGCCATTTGATGTGTTTCCAAATGATATAGAAACAGGACTTGAAAAAATGTTTCCATGGGCGATTTTTGAGAATGATTTTTCTGAAGATGATGAAGATGATGATTTAAAATATGAATATATGAATGAGTGGGGTTTACGAGATGAAGAATATATTGATTGGAATGACTACATAGAATGGAAAGAACATAGATTAGCTTCTATCGGGAATATTAGACCATATAAAAACGAAGCAAATGAAGTTGATCTTTATAGAATACGAGTATACTTAAATGAATTAGGAAAAAGTTTTTTAAGATTAAATGAATATTTAGATTCAATGAATGAATTTATTCGTTAAAATAATAGAAACCTGCCATTGATTGGCAGATAAAACAATACGATAAATATTTTCCTATGTCCCAAATCTTCTGGTATTTTCTTGTGGTTCAATAGCACGATTTACAATGCTGTTCAGCAAGTTTACGCACTTGTCATTAACTTCAGGCAATAAGTGTGTGTATAAATCCATTGTCATAGTTATTGATGAATGTCCAAGCTGATGTTGAACATACTTCATCGGGGCGCCGTTTGCAAGAAGAAGGCTTGCATATGTGTGCCTTAGGTCGTGAAATCTTATTTTATCTATGCCGGCTCTGTTTAATGCCGGCAAAAATCTGCGTTTCATCATATTTTCTGCACTTTGATAATTGCCCTCATTGTTTGGGAACACAAGATTGTTTTCACCTTTAGGGCAAGCCATACGCCATTCTCTTAATACCTTTACCAATTCATCAGACATATCAATTACCCTAATCTTACCTGTTTTCGGTGTCCCGAGTGTACCATGAGTGTAGTTTTTATCAATAGTAATCTTTTTTGTAATCCAATTTATTGAATCCCACGTTAAAGCCATTATTTCGCCCTGTCTCATGCCGGTAAATATTGCAGTAAATAAAAGGGGGAAGAAGTCGGGATATACTTGTTTTGTCTTTGATAATAATGCTTGAACTTCTTCTGTACAAAGAGCACGAATCTTTTTGTTTTTGATTTCTTTTAGGGATTTTACGCGTGCAAGAGGATTTCTTACGGCAGCGTCGCTATCAATCATAAAATTGTAAATCGCACTCATAAATTTTATATACTTGTTAATTGTGGCATTGGCTCTGCCTTTGTCCTGCATTTGTTTCATAAATTCTTTGATAAGAATCGGACTAATTTCATTGATATTCAAATCCCCAAAGAATGGTACAATGATGTTATTTAAGTAGCCCTCATAAGTTTTATATGTTGAAGGTTTGCAGTTTGTACTTGCGTGAAGCCTGAGATATAATTCGCCTGCTTCTTTGATGTTTGTCTTTTTGTTTATAGGATTTATACCTTTGTTTAATTCTTCATAATGCTTTATTAATGCTCTTTCGGCTTCATCTCTGGTGTTAAAGCCTTTTTTAATCTGCCTTTTACCTTTAAGGTCTTTGTAATCGTATTCCCACTTATTTGTTTTCTTATTTTGTCTAACTGCTTTTATCATTGTTTTATGCTCCTTATTTTAATTTTATCGTGTTACTTGGCTCTTGTGAGCCCTTTTGCAAACTTTTGCAAATATAAATTTAAAAAAAGCTGTCGGTACGGTGATAAACAGCACCGACAGCATTGAGTTTATGGTACATTACAAGAGTTAATCTTGATGAATTCTTTTAGGTCATCTTGTGAAAATAGTACTCTTGAGCCTATTTTGACAAATTTAATCTTCTTTTGATGTACCCACCTGTAAAGCGTACTTTTAGCAATATTCAAATAACAAGCTGTTTCCTGAACATTTAAGAGTTTATCATTCATACAGGCCTGCTTTCTCTGTCAATCCAGCTCATGTCGGATTGCCCACGAATAACACTCGGTCTAAGCGCAATATTGTCAAAAATACTGTCAATAGAAGGAGGAAGTTCAAAATCTTTGTCCATAAGCTCGATTTTATAAGACTTTTGGTTTGCACGTTCTTTGTAAATCGTTATCTTGACATCATTTGAGATATTGCCCTTAATATTGGCAATTCTGCGTGTAAGCGATTTTACACTTTTGTATTTTGCCCTAAATTCAGGTATATCAAACATATCCTCGTTTGCAATTTGCAGAAGATTTTTGTGCAATTCAAATCCGGACATTTTACGGGGTTGAACTTGCTTTTTAGCAAAGATTTTAAGCACATAAACAAGGCTATCTTCTTCAACCGCAAACGCTTTTTGAGCTTCGCATACTTTTTCTAATATGCTTGCAAATTCTTCTTTTTTGCCTAATGCGTCAAATATGCGTAAGCCAAAGGTCGCAAAATCAGCACTTCTAAGAATGGTCTTATAAGTACGTCCTTTAGTAATTTCAAAGGCTTTTAGCACTTTTTGAATTTCATACATGATATAAGACATTATTTCGTCTCTGTGGTCTAAAATATCCTTTATTAGTTCGCCTTCGGGTACAAATTCAGATATTCGCTTGAAAGGTATGCCTATAAGCCTGTCTGCCACATCATCACGCGTAAATTGAGGTGTTCTTGAAGTCAATGCAAGATAAGTCTTTGTAGGCAGCTTAATTTCTTCATTATCGGTGTATAATTTGCGTTTACCGATATTTTGGCCTGTTGCAACAGACGCAAGTTTATCATTGAGCCAAGATTTGCCCGTATCAACATTATCAAAAACAATAAAGTGGTTGTTTGTAACAAGTGTATCAAAGTCCTCAGGCTTGCTCGGTAGCGGCGTAACATTATATTTTGAGCCATACAAAATTATTCCTATGCGTCTTAATGTTGAAGTTTTGCCGCTTCCTTTTTCACCTGTTGCAACAAGTAAACCCTTTGTAGGCATATCAAAGAATGTACTAAGTGCCCAAATCCTTGTAAGCGTTTTGTATTCTGCTTCTGTTAAATTTCCTGAATCTGTGTCAATATTCATTGAATCCATAAC
>JAFVDH010000026.1 GCA_017478515.1 bacterium | reverse complement strand
AGCTATACTTTCGTAAATACTTTGTCTTTACTCTCTTAAACTTATCATCTCTTACATTTATTTAAAGTATTTCTCTTTTTATTTATTGCTTTTTTTATCATTATTTATTAAGTTTTGTTACAAAAAGGATATACTATTTTGCGTTTTCGTAATATTGTTAAGCAAAATATTCCCTAAAAATCAAGTATAACGACAAATTCAAATAAATATGATAATATTAAAATATGAACACAGTAATTGTTTTACCTGTCTTAAACGAGGCTGATAATATCTATGATTTTATCTCACAAGTGATAAAAAATATTGATAGTACATCTGTAAAAATCATTGTAGTTGACGATTATTCTCCGGATGGAACAGCAGACATTGTGAGAAACTTACAGAAAGAATACAAAAATCTTTTTTTAATCCAAAACAACAAAACAGGTTTGGGAAATGCTTACAAAAAAGGGTTTAAATATGCAGTAGAAGAACTTCGTGCCGAAATTTTAATTGAAATGGATTCGGATTTTTCGCATCCGCCGGAACTTATAAATAATTTAATATCCGAAATACATAACGGCTATGATTTTGTAATAGGTTCAAGATATATAAAAGGAGGTTCAATTCCCGATAACTGGGGTTTATTCAGAAAAATGAACAGCAAATACGGAAATATTTTTGCAAGGTTTATTGCAGGGCTAAAAAATATTCATGACTGCACATCCGGATTTAGAGCAATTAGAGCCGATTTTATAAAAAATATTGACTTAGATAAACTTGATGTGCAAGGATATTCATTTCAGATGAATATTTTATTTGAATGCGTAAATATGGGTGCGAAAGTTAAGGAAATTCCACTAAATTTTAAAGACAGAGAAAAAGGTAAATCCAAATTAGGGATTAAAGATATTTCGGAATTTATTATAAATTCACTGAAACTTTTGCTTAGAAGATTATTTTTTTAAATTCTGTATTGCAAAGCCTGAGTTACGTGTTTTGACTGAATATTTTCAGAATTATCCAAATCCGCAATAGTTCTTGCTATTTTCAAAATTCTGTCATATTTTCTGCCTGATAATTGATATTTCACAACAGCTGTTTTTAAAAGTTCTGTAGAAACTTTATCAACCGCACAGTATTTAGGGATTAGTTTTGACGTAAGAGCCGAATTTGTCAAAATATTTTCATTTTTATATCTTTCATATTGAATTTTTCTTGCATTAATAACTCTTTTTCTTATTTCTTTTGAAAATTCGCCGTCAGATTTAGAAGTTGTAAGCTCTTCAGCCGTCAGTCTGGGAACATCAATAATCAAATCAATTCTGTCTAAAATAGGGCCTGAAAGTCTTGATTTATATTTTTGAATTTGATATTCAGAGCATTTGCAATTCTTTTCTTTATCACCAAAAAATCCGCAAGGACAAGGGTTCATAGCACCAAGCAAAATAAAATCTGCAGGATATTTCACAGAACTTTTAACCCGCGAAATAGAAATTTCACCGTCTTCAAGAGGCTGTCTTAAAACTTCCAAAACATTTCTCGGGAATTCAACCATTTCATCAAGAAACAAAACTCCTCGGTGAGCAAGAGTAATTTCACCCGGCTTAGGAGAAGTTCCGCCGCCGATAATTCCTACGGCAGAAGCAGTATGGTGAACAGTTCTAAACGGACGTTTCGTAACAAGCGGTTCTTTTTCTGTCAACAAACCTGCTATACTATATATTCTTGTAAGTTCAAGAGCCTCCTGAGCAGTAAGCGGAGGGAGAATTGATTGAAAACATTTCGCCATCAAAGTCTTACCCGAACCCGGAGAACCAGTCATAAGCATATTATGACCGCCGGCCGCAGCTATTTCCAAGGCTTTCTTAGCCTTTTGCTGACCCTTTACATTTTTAAAGTCAAACAAAAAATCTTCTTCATTCACATTAGACAAATAATCTTCCAACTTGCTTTTCACCTGTTTCAATGGGTTTTCGATAAAATTATTAACGACGTCAACCAAATGTTCGGCAGGATAAATTTCAATGCCGGAAGCAAAAGAAGCCTCAATTGAATTATCTTTAGGAATTATTACCTTCGTAATGCCAAAATCCTTTAAACCCTGCACAAGCGGTAATATACCATTAGTTTTTCTTAAATGACCGTCAAGCGATAATTCTCCTAAAAAACCCCAGCCCTCAACCATTTGCTCGGTGAGAACATTTTCTTCAATCAAAATACCCACAGCTATCGGCAAATCATAATTTGTACCCACTTTTCTGATATCAGCAGGGGCAAGATTTATAATTACTTTTCCACGAGGAAAAGTGTATTCTGAATTTTTTATAGCAGAACGAACCCTTTCTTTCGCCTCATTAATTGCTGTATCAGCAAGACCAACAATACTTATTGACGGAAGAGAATTCACAGTATCAACCTCTACCTCAACTTTATGAGCATCTAAACCTATTATTGCCGATGTTATTACTTTACAAACCATTTTTACCTTTTTGTTTGTGATTTACTTTTATATTATAATAAAAATATGAGCAAAGATATTAAAAACGTATTTATGATAAACTTTGGCGGAATAGGTGATGAAATAATGTTTTTACCTGCAATTATTTCGCTAAAAAAAACTTATCCGAACGCTAAAATAACTCTCTGTCTGGAAGAGAGAACCAAATCTATAAAAGATTTAACCGATTTAATAGATGAACTTTATTTTGTAAATATTAAAGGAAAAAATAAATACTCAGAACTTTTAAAAATGGTGTTGAAAGCCAAATTCGGCAAATATGACACAATAATATCCTCAGGCGGAAACAAATTAATAAGTTTATTATTATTTTTAACAGGAATAAAAACAAGAATAGGTTATGATACAGGAGTTTTAAGCAAAATTTTATTAACAAAAGCAGTAAAACTAAATAAAAATCAGTACGCCCCAAAAATGTATCACGAACTTGTTTCACCTCTGACAGATGAAGTCACGGAACTTCCTCAAATAAATATAGAACCGCAAGAAAAGATAGCAAATTCTGTTCTAATACACCCGGGCGTAAGCCAAATGAGTATAAAAAAGGGCATAATAAAAACAGTTGATGCAAAAGTCTGGGCAAAAGTTTTAAAATTATTGTCAGAACAGGGCAAGCACGTAATTCTTACAGGCGGGCCTGATGATAAAGAATGTATAGAAATAATAAAAAAAGATTGCGGAACTTTTGATTACGATGACTACACAAAAGGTCAAATAAAAAGCCTAAAAGATTTAGCAGAATTAATCGGCAAAGCTGAAAAATTTATATGTTCAGACTCTGCACCACTACACATAGCAATCGCTCTTCAAACAAGAACTTACGCCATATTCGGCTCAACTGACGACAAAAAACTAATTCCGCAAAAAGAGTTTGTCACACCGATAAAATCAAAAAAACACTGCCCTCTCGCACCATGCCTCTGGGAAAAAAGACAAACATCATGCGAGAATTTAACATGTTTAGACATCACGGCAGAAGAAATAGTTGAAATTGTAACAAATTCGTAACATGAAAAACCATGTCTACAAACGATTTTAGAGTATTTCTGTATAAATAAAGCGTTTAAAGTTTTCTAAGATTTTTTTTATGCTATACTGGTGGTGAATGTTAAATATACGTATTAGTGAAAAAGAAAAGGTTAGAAAATTATGGCATTACCAAAAGTAGCATATTTCTCAATGGAAATAGCATTAGATCAATCTTTAAGCACATATTCAGGCGGCTTAGGATTTTTGGCAGGTTCACACATGTTATCTGCAGGATACCTACAATTACCAATGGTAGGTGTAACAATGTTATGGTCTTACGGTTATTATGACCAACGTATCGACCACAACGGACAAGTTGAAGTTGCATATATCAGAAAATATTATGATTTCTTAACAGATTTAGGAATTTCAACAGAAATAGATATTTTCGGTGAAAGAGTAAAAGTAAAAGCATACAAAGTAGAACCTGAATTATTCGGCTCATGCCCTGTATACTTGTTAACAACAGATGTTGAAGGAAACAGCGATTGGGCAAGAAGTATTTCACACAGATTGTATGACGGAAACGAAAAAATAAGAATCGCTCAAGAAGTTGTATTAGGCGTAGGCGGTGTAAGAATTCTTCAAAAAGCAGGATTTAAATTTGAAGTTATCCATATGAACGAAGGACATGCACTTCCTGCAGCATTTGAATTATTAAAACAAGCAAAAGGCGATTTGGAAGCAGTAAAAAAACAAACAGTGTTCACAACTCACACCCCTGTAGCAGCAGGAAACGAAGTACACTGGGTAGATACATTGATGGAAGGCGGATTTTTCCAAGGTGCATCAAGAGAAACAGCCGTTGCATTAGGCGGAGAAAACTTCTCTCTAACAGTTGCAGCCCTAAAAATGAGCCGTATCGCAAATGCAGTATCACAATTACACGGTCTTGTTTCTAACAAAATGTGGGAACACGTTGAGGGAAGATGCCCTATCCGTGCTATTACAAATGCCGTAAATTTACATTACTGGCAAGACACCAGAGTTAAAGGAGAAAAAACATTCTCTCAATTACTTGCAGCTAAAAAAGAAATGAAAGCACAATTATTTAAATATGTTGCAAACGTTGCAGGTAAAAGATTTGATCCTGATGTATTAACAATAACATGGGCAAGAAGATTTGCCGATTACAAACGTGCATGGCTAATCTTGATGGATAACGACAGAATAATGAAATTACTTAACGATAATAAAATTCAAATTATTTTCGCAGGTAAATTCCACCCTGATGACGTTATGGGACGAGAAATGTTTAACAAATTGTTGAACCGCTCTCACTCTATGAAAAACGTAGTTGTATTACCGGGTTATGAATTACAATTAAGTAAGAAATTAAAAATGGGTTCTGACATTTGGTTAAATACACCGCTAAGACCGTTTGAGGCATCAGGCACATCAGGTATGAGTGCAAATGCTAACGGAACACTTCACTTATCAATCTTTGACGGTTGGACAGTAGAGGGCACATTTAACGGTATTAACGGTTATTCTGTAGAATACGAAGGATTGGATGATGATATTCCATGGGAAGAAAGACACTGGAAAGACCATGAATATATTATGAATACAATCGAAAACGAAATCATTCCGACTTACTACGATAACAAAGAAGAATGGGCAAGAATGATGCGTCAAGCTATCAGAACAGCTGAAGCATATTTCAATTCTGACCGTATGGTTATTGAATATTATAACAGAATTTATCGTTCAATCGCTCACGGTGATTTAAGCGAAAATGACGACGGAAAAGAAAAGAAATATATTAATACAAAACCAACATTTGATGCTTGGAAATACGCAAATATCAAATAGTTAACCGTAAGATATTTATAAACATAAACGCCGTACTACAGAATAGTAGTACGGCGTTTGGTTTTTGCTAAATAAAGCAGGAACTGTTTTGTTTTATACTAATAAATACAGGACTTATAAATTTACGAAAACGAGGCGGAGCAGGTTTTAACAACCTGCTCCGCCTCTGTATCTTATATATTTTCTAAGGCAATTAATGTAATTAACTTGAAATTACATCATACCGCCCATGCCACCCATGCCTGCCATTGCTGACATATCAGGAGCAGCAGATTTTTCTTCAGGTACTTCTACCACTGCGGCTTCTGTTGTTAACAACATTGAAGCTACTGATGATGCGTTTACTAAAGCACTTCTTGTAACTTTTGCAGGGTCTACAATACCTGATTTAAACATATCTGTATATACGTTTGTTAATGCATCATAGCCAAATGCACCCTCTTCAGATTTAACCATTTCAACTACTACATCTGCTTTTGCACCTGAGTTTGAAGCGATTAATCTTAAAGGAATATCTAATGCAGCTGTTAAAATTCTGTATCCGATTTTTTCGTCATCAGAATCGAATTCAGTTGAATTGATTTTATCTTCCAATTCTTGTTGAACTCTTAACAATGCTACACCGCCTCCGGGAACTATGCCCTCTTCGTTAGCAGCTCTTGTAGCGTTTAAAGCATCTTCTATTCTTAATTTTCTTTCTTTTAGTTCAACTTCACTTGCTGCACCAACTTCAATTACTGCAACTCCGCCTGAAAGTTTTGCCATACGTTCTTGTAATTTTTCTTTATCGTAATCGCTATCTGAAGCTTCGATTTGTTTTTTAATTAAAGAAATTCTTTCTTTAACGGCAGTTTTTGTTTCGTCTCCAACTACGATTGTTGTTTCGTCTTTAGTTACTGTTACACGTTTTGCAAGTCCTAACATTTGAGTTGTTACGTTTTCCAATTTGATACCAAGTTCTTCTGTGAACATTTGGCCGCCTGTAAGAATTGCTATATCTTCTAACATAGCTTTTCTTCTGTCGCCAAATCCAGGAGCTTTAACTGCAACGGCTCTGATTACTTTTCTCATTGTATTTACAACCAATGTTGCTAAAGCTTCACCCTCTATATCTTCTGCAATTAATAATAATGATTTACCATCTCTTGCAACTTGTTCTAATAGAGGTACTAAATCTTGAATTAAGTTAATTTTTTTGTTGCAGCAGAACACATATGCGTCTTCCAAAACTGCTTCCATTCTTTCAGCATCTGTTACAAAGTATGGTGAAATGTATCCTTTATCGAATTGCATACCTTCTACAACTTTTAAGTTTGTACCGAAAGATTTGCTTTCTTCAACAGTTATAACACCTTCGTTACCAACTTTTTCCATTGCTTCTGCAATCAATTCGCCTATTTCAGAGTTATTTCCTGCTGAAATTGCTGCAACTTGAGCTATTTCTTCTTTTGTATTAACAGGTTTTGACATAGATTTTATTTTTTCTACAGAAATTTCAACAGCCTTGTCAATACCACGTTTAATACTCATAGGGTTAGCACCTGCCGTAAGGTTTCTTAAACCCTCTCTTACGATAGCTTGAGCCAAAACTGATGCTGTTGTTGTTCCATCACCTGCAACATCATTTGTTTTTGATGAAACTTCTTTTAACAATTGAGCACCTGCATTTTCTAAACCGTCTTTTAATTCAATTTCTTTTGCGATAGTTACACCGTCATTAACGATTTGAGGTGCACCAAATTTCTTTTCTAATATAACATTACGGCCTTTTGGTCCTAATGTAACTTTAACGGCATCTGCTACTGCATCAATACCCTTTAATAAAGCTTTTCTTGCTTCTTCTTGAAAAACTATTTTTTTTGCCATTTTCCTACCTTATTACGAGTTTTATCCCGCACCTTTCATAATTGTTATTTAACTACTTACTAATTTTCTAAAATACCTAAAACATCTTTAACAGATAAAATCTTTAACATTTCACCGTCAATTTTAATATCTGTTCCTGCATATTTAGCGTATAAAACAGTTTCACCAACGTTAACAGCCATAGGTTCTTTTTCACCGCTGTCAAGAGTTCTTCCCTCTCCAACCGCAATTACTTCACCTTTTTGTGGTTTTTCTTTTGCACTGTCAGGGATAAAAATTCCGCCTGATGTTTGTTCTGTATCTTCTACTACTTTAATTACGATTTTGTCGCCTAAAGGTCTAATTTTCATATATTTATCCTCCTACTTTCTTTCTGTTTACATTATATTATATACACTAATTATACAAAATTTTTCAAAATATTAATGAAAAATTAATAATTAGATTTATTTTTGTTATAATTTAGAAAAAGGAAATCATATATATATGTTTCCATAAAAAATATTAAAACTATCATGCTGAATTTATTTCAGCATCTTATCGGATAACAGATTCTGAAACAAGTTCAGAATGATTTATGACTTAATTTGAAATAATTTTAGCAAAAAAAATATAAAAAATAGGAGAAAATTATGAGCGGACATTCAAAATGGGCAACAATAAAACGTAAAAAAGCAGCGGTTGATTCTCAACGTGCAGTAGCGTTTCAAAAGTTTTCGAGAGAAATAATAGTAGCAGCAAGACTTGGAGGCCCTGATTTAGGAGCAAACTTCAGACTAAGAACAGCCGTAGAAAAAGCAAAAGCGGCAGGACTTCCTAAAGATAATATAAAAAGAGCCATAGACAAAGGTGCAGGCTCATCAGGCGGAGAAAACTATCAAGAGCTAATTTATGAGGGGTACGCAGACGGCGGAGTTGCAGTTGTTGTAGAAACAATGACCGATAACAAAAATCGTACCGCAGGAGATATAAGAAGTTACTTCACTAAATTCAGCGGAAACCTTGGCGAAACAGGCTGCGTTGGCTGGATGTTTAAACAAGTCGGTCAAATAACTTTCGAAAAATCAGATAACTGGGATGCTATTGTAGAAAGTGCAATTAACCTTGGGGCAGAAGATTTTATCGAAGACGAAGAAGATAATAAAATTATTACGTCAGTTGCAGATTTCCAAACTGTTGTTGAGGGATTGGAAAAAGAGGGTTACACTCATGTTTCTGCGGAATTTACAAGAATTCCTGAAAATGAAATAGAGATAACCGACCCAACTGTCGCTAAACATATCATGCTTTTAGTTGAAAAATTAGAAGAACATGATGACGTTCAAAATGTTTATGCAAATTTTGATATAAGTGATGAATTAATGGAACAACTTGATATATAATATTAAATATTACAAATTTCAAATCTGAATGAAAGGAACATAATGTTAAAGAAACAAAAATTGATAGAAGTAGCTTTAGGCGAACAAAAAGCAGATTTAGTAATAAAAAATGCACAGCTGGTAAACGTACTTACAGAAGAAGTATATGAAGCAGAAGTAGCAGTAGTTGCAGGCAGAGTTGCAGGTGTTGGAAAAGGCTATGAGGGCGAAATTGAAATAGACTTAAAAGGTGCATATTTAACACCCGGCTTTATAGACGGACACGTACACATAGAAAGTACAATGATGCTGCCGCACAGATTTGCACAAGCAGTAGTTCCCGCAGGCACAACAACAGTTATTACAGACCCGCATGAAATAGCTAATGTTTTGGGATTGCACGGTATAAGTTTTATGAGAGAAGCTTCACAAAATCTTCCTTTGAGAGTTTACACAATGCTTCCATCTTGTGTTCCCGCAACAGAATTTGAAACATCAGGTTTTGAACTAAATTCTTACGACTTATCATTATTGATGGATAAAGAATGGGTACTCGGACTTGCTGAAATGATGAATGTTCCTGGTGTAGTAAACAGAGATGCAAACATAATGGCAAAAATCGATTTAGCATTAAAAAATAATAAAAGAGTTGACGGACACGCACCGCAAGTAACAGGAAAAGAACTTTGTGCATACATAGCAAGCGGTGTAACTTCAGACCACGAATGCACCGACCCTGAACAAGCTCTTGATAAACTAAGACAAGGTATGTATATAATGGTTCGTGAGGGTTCTGCTGCAAGAGATTTAGATGCGTTAATGCCTATTTTACAACACAATAACGACAGAAAAATCTTATTTGTAACAGATGACAGACATCCGGAAGATATTATGATTCATATTAACGGTATGGTTCAAAGAGCTGTTGAAAATAATGTAAATCCGATAAAAGCTATTCAAATGGCAAGTTTGAATATTGCAGAATACTTTAAACTTCAAGATTTAGGTGCAATAGCACCGGGTTACAGAGCAGACTTTAACGTATTTGAAAGTATGAAAGACTTTACTAAACCAAAAATGGTATTTATGGGTGGTAAAGTAGTTGCACAGGACGGTAAACTTCTTGAATCATTGGAAAATCTTAAAATGCCAAAAACTCGTGGTTCTGTAAACGTAGGTTGGCTTGAAGAAGATTGTTTCCAAATTGAGGCAAAAGGAAAGAAAGCAAAAGCAATAGAAGTTATACCAAAACAACTTTTAACAAATGAAGTTATTGTTGATGTAAAAACAGAAAATGGTTTAGCCGTTGCTGATGTTGAAAATGATGTATTAAAAATTTGTGTAGTAGAAAGACACAGAGCATCAGGAAATATCGGAAAGGGCTTTGTAAAAGGATTTGGAATAAAAAGAGGTGCTATAGCATCAACCGTGGCACACGATTCGCACAATATGATTATTGTTGGTACAAATGACGAAGATATGTATATTGCCCAAAAAGAACTCGTTAAATCTCAAGGCGGTAAAATTGTTATTTCCGACGGAAAAGTTTTGGCAAAATTACCATTACCTATTGCAGGACTTATGTCTGACCAAAATATGGAATATATTTTGGAAAAATCAATAGAATTAAATAAAGCGGCAAAAGATATCGGTTGTGTATTAGAAGACCCGTTTATGACTATGGCATTTTTAGCTCTGCCGGTAATTCCTGAAATAAAAATGACAGATATGGGACTTTTCTCGTCAAAAACATTTAATTTTATAGATATGTTTGATGTTGAAACAGCTAATGTTTAATTGCTCTGCTTGTACCAAAAAAGAGAAAAACAACAAATACTATTTAATAAATAAAGGAGCTCAAAGATGAAATCTTTGAGCTCTTTCATAATTAACATTGCTATTTTATAAAATATCATTTAATTCGTCTTTTCTATTGTCCAAGAAGCCAGAAACCTGTATTATTCATATTATGTTGTATCAATTCCTCAATTCTTGCTTTTTCTGCCTCAATACTTTCTTGATCAGCTTCAAATTCAGCTTCCCTAGATTTTATATCAGACAATGATACATCAGTAGAGGTATTTACGTCATTGTCATTAAACATATCCGAGTTTTCCAACTTTATAATCTCCATTTGTAAGTTACTAATTTGCATTTGTATCATTGTAATTTTATTATTAATTTCAGGAGTTACACATTTCATGTAAGGGAAACCCATATGACTTCTTGCCATTTCAAATTTATTTTGTTTAGCTAATTCTGCCATTTCAGCTTTTAATGCTTCTATTTTGTTCTTAATTTCTTGAATTTTTTCTTCTACTGTTTGTTCTTTAGTACTTTCTGTTCCGGTTGTTTCTGTAGTTTCCGTTGTATCCTGCGTATCTTGAACAGCAGATGATGAGTCAGAACCTTTATTTTCTTCAGCTTCTCTTGCTTCTATTTCTGCCTTTAAAGCTTCTGCCTTTGCTGTTACTTCTTCTAATTCTTTAGTAATTCTTGCGATATCAGCCGTTTTTTTCATCATTTGACTAATTTTCGCTGAAGAAGAAATCATCCCTGAAATTTTTGTATTCTTAACCTCTTCTAATTGTTTTTCAAGCTCTTCTTTTTTAGCCATTAATTTTTCATATTCAGCCTTTAGTTCATTTATAGTTTTTTCTTGCGATTTATCTCCTACTCCGGAACTATCTTTATCGTTTTTTCCAAAAATTTTATCAAGTTGAGATGTAATATTGTCTATAAGAGAATTATTATTTGAAATAGCATCTTCTAACGCCTTTTCTATATCTTCAGAACTTTTTCCTGAGATAAAAACCATATCAGATTGTTGAGCTGTTTCAGATGCTTTTGAAGCATTATACAACTCTTTATTTGAAAAATTCATTAGCTTAGAATCTTCTATAGATTGTGTTGGTTGTGGTCTTCCGTTAAAACGATAATAAGTGGCTGCTAAACCCATAAATTGTACTCCTTTTTCCTATATTGCCTTATTCCTAACACATTTCATGTCGGCAACATGGGCAAAAAGCTTTAGTACACCCCATCCCATCATATCATATCATATCATATAGGGCATTATACTTGAGTTTCAGCCATTTTAAAATTCAAGTTTACAAAAGTTTACGGTTTTATTCAAAATCGCTGTACCACAGTGTTTACAAAAGTTTTCAGGTTTGTAAAAATTCTTAATATATAAATCAGGGTTAAGCTTTTTTTGGACCCAAGCTTTGCTCGGGGACTAAAAAAAATTTGGTAATTATATACAAGTCTACACAAATAATAAAAATATCATATCTTTATGGAACTTCGTAAATTCGTTTATTGAAATAATTACAAGACCGAATTTGTTTGAGTGCGTAAGCACGAGTTATGAGGGCTATGATTGAAATTAACGAATTAGAAGCGAAATATCAAATATGATATTTTTATTATTTGTGTAAATATTACCTTATGTAAAATTGTATATAATTACCAAAAATTTTTATACTTGATTTTATTTCGACTCAAATAGTCCATGAATATTACAGTACTCTATCGCCGTCGGAGTCGGACATTTACACTTATATTCCAATACGGGCATTTCGTGTGGTTCAAAATATTTGCGTGTAACATTCTTTTTATCAGGTGAAGTTATCTCTACAAATTGAATATAGTGGTTTTCTTCCATCGGATGAAGGTTAGCACCGACAACAACTTCTATTCCGTCATCCAACCTGTTTATAACAGGAATATGTTTTTCCATTAAAGCAGCATCCAATTCTTCAGTTCTCGGTTCAAGCTTTACCATTGCCTCTCCGCAGCATACAAGTTCTCCTGCACCCGACAACACTACTTCAACCATATTTCCGCAGATACTGCATCTGTAAAGTTCTAATTTTTCAGCCATAAAATACTCCTTTCATAATTAAGGAGTATATATGATAAAAAATATTAAACATTCTCCAAGAGAATAAATTGCGAGATAAAAATATTCATGCTAAACTTAACTCAGGTCGTACTCCACGGGGGCGTAGCAAACCTCTCGACCCGAATGCTCAGCGGGGTGCAGAGCCTGTTGTGAGGGATTTAAGTTCCTCAATGAACTAAATATTGCTGATGACGATTTAGGTTTCGGCGGCGTAAAATATCGAACCGTGTCAGGATGGAAACATAGCAGCACTAAGGTAACCTTTGCGGGTGTCGGAATTCTAAATAAGAGGCAGTATTTCGGAATTTGCGGAATTTAAGTTTCGATAGACAGTGGTACGGCCTTTTATTTTGCAGATTTTAGCTTTAAATAATATCAAAAAGTCATCCCGATGCCGAATTTGGCAGAATATATTTAATATAAATTTTTCCTGTCAAATTCGGTATCAAAACTAAAACTTAAATATTTGCAAATTTAAAATACAAAATTTATTCTTTTAATACATTATTTTGATGCATAATTTACAAAAATATTACGATTGTAAATAGACATTTGCTGGTTCAAATAACGCTCCATTTGGTCTTGGATAAAAACCTTTCTTCTTAATGAGCATAATCCTACACAGCATGTTCTTTCGTTGTCAAAAAAATTCTTCAATAGTTCCATAGCATTTCTCCATTTTTCATGTATAATAGTCTGTAATGTTACATCATCTATTTAATGATGATTTTTAAAAAGTCAACAAAAATTTTTAAGGAGAAAAGAAATGGCAAAAATAACAAAAGAAATGGGAATTATGGACATCGTGCAAAGCTATCCTGAAACAGTAGAAGTATTCCAAAGATTTGGAATGGGTTGTATCGGATGTGCAGCAGCAAGATTTGAAAATTTAGAGGCAGGAGCAAAAGTTCACGGAATTGATATTGATGCAATGGTTGATGCTATGAACGACATCGTTGACGCCGTTGAAGCCTCTCAATCAGACTCTGAAGAAGGTTAGTAATATGACTTTATGGAAAGCCTTTTTGGCTCTTGGATTTCTGTTACTGATTTTAGAACTTATCACCCCTGCAACATTCTTTTTAAGCCTTGCTATAGGTTCATTTGTTACAGGGATTTGTGCAGTGTTTATACACTCGTTTAATATACTTATACCTGTTTTTGTTGTAGTTTCAATATTATCATTGCTGCTATTCAGACCGTTTTTGAGAGACAACTTAAAAAGCAAAGATGAATCAGGTATCGATGAAAAATATATCGGCAAAACTGCAAAAGTTCTGGAAAAAGTAACTAAATTTTCAGGAGTTATAACCATATACGGCGAACGCTGGGAAGCAAGGATTTCCAACGGAGAAGAAATCCCCGAAAATTCCGAAGTAAAAATCGTCAGAAACGAAAGTCTTATTATGTATGTAGAAAGTTTATAAATAAAAGGAGCAAACTAATATGGGAACTTTTTTATTCATATTATTTATTTTAGCAGTAGTGTACGTTTTAAAGGGCGTAATCATTATTCAACAAACAGAAGAAATGATAATTGAACGCTGGGGTAAATATCATAACAAATTACAACCCGGACTAAATTTTATAATACCATTCATTGATACACCAAGAGGAATAACAATGAAAGTTTCTCAAAGAGGTGCTGATGGGCTTACTTACTCATATGTAAGGGTAATGAACAGAATAGATATGAGAGAATCAGTATACGATTTTCCGAGACAAAACGTAATTACCAAAGACAACGTAACAATAAGCATAAACGCACTATTGTATTTCCAAATCATAGATTCAAAATCAGCAGTTTACGAAATAACAAACCTCGTAGATGCAATTGAAAAATTAACCCAAACAACACTAAGAAACCTTGTCGGACAGCTTGATTTAGACGAAACGCTTGTATCAAGAGATAAAATCAACCAAGAATTAAGAGCAATTCTTGATGAGGCAACAAACAAATGGGGTGTAAAAGTAAACAGAGTAGAACTTCAAGATATTAACCCACCTGCAGACATCCAAAACGCAATGGAAAAACAAATGAAAGCAGAAAGAGAAAAACGTGCGGTAATTTTGGAATCAGAGGGTCAAAAACAAGCAGCAATCCTAAAAGCGCAAGGGGAAAAAGAAGCCGCAATTAATAGAGCAGAGGGTGAAAAACAAGCTGCAATCCTAAGAGCGGATGGAGAAAAACAAGCAAGAATTCTTCAAGCAGATGGTGAAAAAGAGGCAATAAGAATGATAATTGAAGCCCTTGCCCAAAACGGACAAGCTGATAAATATTTGATTGCCATGAAATATCTTGAAACACTTCAAGAAATAACAACAGGACAAAATAACAAAGTTATTTATATGCCTTATGAGGCAACAGGTGTTTTAAGTTCAATAGACGGAATAAAAGAAATGTTAACAGCACAAAAGTAATATAACAAAAAGGAGGACAAATCATGAAATATGTATGCACAGTATGCGGATACGAATACGAAGGCGATTTAACACAAGAACCTGATGATTACGTTTGCCCATTATGCGGTGAGGGTAAAGACGTATTTGAAAAAGTTGAAGAATAATAAATTAAACAAACTAAAAAATAAATGCGAAAGAGAGAGTTAGAAAACTCTCTCTTTTTCTTTCCTGCAAAAGAATTTTTTCCTGAAAAAGAAAAGTCCGTAAAATTACGTAAGTAAAAATACGGACAGAAATATTCATTAAAGATAATTCAATTTTTATACCAAGGTTTAAAAGTTGCAATATCTGACTTCAATTTTTCAAAATCACCGTTAAAAGTAACCGCTCTATCATCGATATATAGCCAGCACAACTCTTTTACATTTGTAACATCTTCCACAAATTTATCAATATCATTATCGGAAAGCCATTTAGCAGTCAAGATTTTATTTCTTGTAGTAAAAATTTTAATTTCATAATTTTCAGATAAATTTTCGAGGAAACTTTTAGCCCCGTTTTTAATAGGCGGAATAACATTTTTGTTAAAATTTCCGTCATAAACATTTAAGACCCCGTCCAAATCTATCAGTATAGTTTTTTTAAAAGTTCTATTATTATTCATAATCTAATACTACTATCTGGTATTTTAATGTTATACTTTCAATTATTGAAATCATACTCGCTAGATAGAAAATTGTCAATAAATTATAATATTGAATATGAGAAACGATAGACTTAAATTTATTGCAGATAATTTGCGAGCAGAAAGAAACAGAAAAAACTACTCTCAGGAAGTTTTAGCTGAAAAAGCAAATTTATCCTCACAAACAATTAGTCTTATTGAAAGAGGAGAACAAATTCCGTCGTTATTAACAGCTTATGATATAGCTAAAGCCCTCGAGATTGATATTAATGAATTATTAAAAGGTATTTAATTTTTATTGGCAATTATATATAATTTTATGTTTCCACAAATAATAAAAATATTATATTCGATATTTCACTTCTAATTCGTT
>JAFVDH010000025.1 GCA_017478515.1 bacterium | reverse complement strand
GTTTGTCATTTTTTTGAATTTTTGAGTTGCAAATTTAATTATGGGTCTCACCAGTTGATCTGATTCTCATTTACTGTAGCTGTAACTTATCAGAGAAGACACAAGAACGTTTCAAAACTTATCATCCAGAACTACTTTCAACTTAATCACACTCTCATTGAATGTTGACCGTTGCATCAGCAAGCATTCAACACAGAACAATGAATCATAATAACAAGGAAACGATGACAACAAACATTTACCCAGAGAAGTGTGTGACAAATTTTTAAGTTATCTCGATGCAAATAGTTAATTGATGCAAGCCAAACAATGAAATTATTCATACGCACGTTCTTTCTCATTCAAACCTAGTCAAACGTCAAAATGCATCAAAATTCCACACATAAACTGAAGCTTTCTGATTAAATATTATAAAATATATTAATGTGAACGAATATTAAAATGATGTACCTCTTACTATCAGAACTCTACCAAACAATCCTACCTGCTCGTAGATTCAATTTCCAACGAGAATTCATTGTTCTCTTGATTCTCCATGATAAAACTTCTTATAAAATATTTAAAAACATTTAAAATTGATGCATATTAAAAATATTTATCTGCAACTACAACACGTTTCCGTCTGACGAGACTATTGATTCAACATGCGTAACCTCCACGTGCCTTGCTTGTTTGCCATCCATTCTTTATTTATAATGTTAATAATAACATATATGAAAATATTTTCATAATTATTTATAGATGTGTTTGGAATGTTCGTGAAATTCGCGCTTCTAAACAAATTGTTCCAAGATTTTCGCACAATCAGAAATGAACATATTTCGGCATTCTGGATTTATATCAGGATATATACAACAAACTATAATCAAGGAGGGCGCAGAAAATAATTCTGAAATATATTTAAATATTTTAAAACCAAAATGGTTTTGCTTTTAAGAGGTTGTGTAATCTTTCTTGATGCAATCGACCCTGCATTGCGAAAACTCAATTGAAAGATACAAGAGAAAGCAGTTCAACAAAATTTCGTTAAATTTTGCTTTTATAACAAAATTGTACAACTAGCCAACCTATTCTTTCTGATTATTAAGATATGATTCTTGTTTTAATGACTCACCACAGAAGCTTAATAATTGTTCGAACAGTTTGTGTGAAAATCTGATGAAACTTTACAGATTCTATTTACATGTTAATAAATAAGTTTTATAATACCAATGAAAGATATTTTATCAATTCTGTCAGGATTTTAAGTACATTAATTTGATGATAATTTGATTTGATTGCAATTTCATTAGCTGTACATTTTTGCGTAACGCATAACATAAATTATGCATCATAACAATAAATTGTTAATATTCTGTATTAAAAATAACAATAGACGCATATGTTTGTAAAACAGATGGTATAAAAACGAATTTCACTGAACACTTTGTAAAATAAATTTGAGAAACGAAAAAGTTGTGAACTCGTTATTGTATTAAGATATATTATAATCGTATGATGTATCTGCAACGAATTAATGACACCTTCGGATTGGGACTGCAAAAGTGGGATTTCAACGAATTGCTTATAGAATGCACGTTCAGAAGGAATGTATTCATGTCAGAAGTTGAAGAAGATATACAACGATGCAAGAGATTCTAAAAACTATGAAGAACTCGTAATGTTTCGTCAGAAAAACGGCATTTAATGAGGAATGTAATGTGATGCATCCCATAATTATTTTACAATCGTATCAAAATTGCGTTGAATTTGTAACTTAATAAATCGAAGGTTTTATAAACCCGCTAGTATACCGGTTAATACAAGGTATGACCCTTGTAAAAATTATACCAATATAATGTGTTAACTCTGGCAGTACGTAGGTTAAATCTGTTTTGAACAAAAAGTGGAACGATTCTAGACGGGAAACCATTTAAGCGTTACTTTTTTTCACCATTCAGGCGGATCTTAAATCGCTACTTCTCTGTATTTTAAAACTTCCTATTTTATTCTACAATACCATGTTTTTAAAATGTCTTTATTCTGTATTCTTGAATCAAAAGATTGGGGAAAGAGAACTCACGGGAGACCTGTTTTGAATTGTTAAGATGATATTGTTATACATAATTTCCCACGAACAAAACCTTTTCGCAAAAACTCCTGTATAACTTTTTAAGATATATAGTAAACTTTTGTATAGTGTTAAAAAGAAAGGTCTTTTGCTTTGTCACTGTTCATTGTCAAATCTGAATTTGACTTAGACTTTGATGATTACGATAAGAATTAAATTTGAATTTATAGTCTTTTTAAAAAATTATAATAATCTATGAAAATTTATTGTTTTCCTTTGTAGTATAAGCAACAGAAATAAAAAAAGTTCTTGAGGAAAAAGATTCAAGAAACCTTTAGCAGAGACGGGTTTCACTCCACTTTAAATTCTCTAATAAATTCTCTTTTTTTATTTTTTCTATTGTATTTCTTTTAAATGGTAATATTTATTCGAACGAACGACCTTGTTGTCAAGAAGTCTTTTCTTTCTCATAGAAAAGTGACCCTTAATGAAATTCCATTACACACTTTCCTTTTTTGTATCATGATTTCTCTCATTACCTCGCGAATCCTCACAGAAAAATCATTTCACATGTAAGAAATATTCTAGTTCCTTTATTAAAATCATATCTTTTCGCTCCTGTTAACTGCAACTATTTCTTCAATCGATCATTTCACGAACAAAGCCACAGAACTATAACAGAAACCAAATAGACAAGTAAATTTTCTTAAATATAAATAAATTTGGTCAAATACACATATTTATAGCACATTTTCTAATCGATTCTAAGTTTTCGCAAATCTATCTTCCATACAGTTTATCCTTCTCTATTCTTAATTGAACGATTCCACCATAACGGTATGTTAATTTTACTTTGTTTTTTTACAATTTTATTTCTTCTCTTTTTTCTTATTTTTTCCTCTTTCCTTTATCATCATTACTGTAATTTTTTGGCT
>JAFVDH010000024.1 GCA_017478515.1 bacterium | reverse complement strand
GTTAGAAACGAAGACGCCAAAACAAAAAACAAAAGATAAAACGAAGACATAAAGCAAAAAGTAATAATAAAAAAAGTATAAAATAAACTCTCTCTCTCTTAATAAGTTTTAACCCGATAATAAATCGGGTTTTTCTTTTGTCTAAAAGCTCGCTGATTATTAAAATTATGGTTTATTACTAAGTAACGTAATAAATCTCAATATTTTTTATCCAAATAATTAGACAGATGACTTTAATTGAAATGGATAGCATTAATAGGGCAGAAAAATACAGCATCATAGCAGTCATTTAAATTATTTTCATTGACCTTTAATGGATTAAATATTGCCCCATTATACGTGACCTCAAACAAATCGCCGTTTATCTCCGCACATGCACCACATTTAATGCAATTATCAGTTATAAATAGTTCCATAAACAAATTTTATAGCAATTTACGAATTAAACATTGATAAAAAGTATTAAATTTTTAGAAAAATAATCTATCTATATGGTTGATTTCTAAAAAAAAATTATTAATATGTAGATAAGTATTATACAGGAGAGAAATTATGAGCACAAAATTAGATGGAACTTCATTATTTACAGGTATATCATCCGGTATGAACAATACGTACTCTGTATTAGCAAACACCTTTAAAGATGGTGTAACTCTGGCAAATTTAAACAGTACAGATGCAACAACAGCATTAACTTCGAATTCTTTAGGAACAAGTTTTAAATCATATTTAACGACGAATTTTTCTACTTTAGATAAAAATCATGATGGTAAATTAACTGCTGATGAATTATCAAGTTTTACAAATACATTATCAACAACAGGTATTTCCAGAGAACAATTATACACACTTGGTTCAAGTACAGGAATGAGTTCGTCGCTTTTAAATACAGTTATTGATTATTTTGATGAAATAGACACAAACAAAGACGGTAAAGTTACGAATGCCGAAATTCAGGAATTCGGTTTACGTTCACAGCAGGAAAAACAAAGAAAAGAAGATTTAGAAAAAATGTTAAGTAACATGTCTACTTTTTATGAATCTAGTGCGGCATCAACCGGTAGTTTGTTAGATTATAAATATTTACAGGATGAAGAAACTTAATTAAATTTGCTTATTTATAGGTTAAAAGACATAAAAAATTAAGTTAATTATAAAATCGGCCATCAGCATATAGATGGTCGATTTTATTGCGGCCTGAGTAGTTGAAATTCCAACTTCTTTTGCACCGCCTTTAGTAAGATAACCTTGAGTTGCACAAACAAGTGCAATTAAAATTCCAAATACGAATGCTTTGAATAAACTAATATAGACATCTTTCATTTCCAGCCAAAGCCATACTGAGTTTAGATATCTATATGGATGGAGACCGATAGTAAAATAAGAAACCAGTAATCCTCCGACGATACCAATTACCTCAGCTATAAGGACAACCATAGGGACTGTAATTGCCGCAGACAGTAGTCTTGGCGTAAAATAATAACCTACAGGATCAACCTTTAAGGTTTTTATCGCATCTACTTGTTCTGTAACCTGCATGTTAGCAATTTCTGCACTAATAGCAGTACCGGCACGTGCACCTATTGCAAGTGCGACAAAGCCTGGGGCAATTTCTCTTATCATTACTATAGTTATTGTTCCGCCGATATATGTATCAGCACCTGACATTAGAAATTGTTTTGCAACTTGTATCGTTATAACAACAGCAGCAATAAACGTAATTGTTAAGGCTATTGTTAGCGAATCATAACTTATTGCTGCTGATTGTGATATTATTGATGAAAATTTAACCTGTCTGGAAAACAAGTATTTTATTGATTTTATTAAATTTTGAACACACAGTCCCAAAAAACTAATCATATACAGGCATACACCATTCTTTGTATTTATCGACTCTGCCTTTTACAACATCAAAGTACAATTTTTGAAGTTCTTTAGCAATCGGCCCTACTTCCCCTGTACCAAGTTTTCTGTGGTCAATTGTTGCAATAGGACTTATTTGAGCTCCTGTGCCACAATAGAATGCCTCATCAGAAGTGTATAGTTCTGTTCTTGAAACTTCTCTTTCTTCAACTTCAAGTTTTAACACTTCTTTTGCAAGCTGCATTACAGTATTTCTTGTTACACCAATTAAAATATTATCAGTTGTTCGAGAAGTAATAAGTTTTCCGTTTTGAACAAGGAACAAATTCATTGCAGAACCCTCAGTTACTCTTCCGTTTTCGTCTAAAACAATTGCATCATCAAATCCAGCCAATTGTGCGTCAGATTTGATTAATGCAGTATTCACATACGCTCCTGCTACTTTTGAGCGAGGAGGAATTGCATTATCCGAATTTCTTCTCCAGCTTGATACACATACGTTCAGTCCATTTTCGATATCAATATAATCGCCCATTGGAAGTGTAAATAACAAGAAAGAATCTTTATTATTTAATAGTGACGGGCCGATTTTTTGTGCTGATTTAAATAAATTTGGTCTTATATAAACATCTTCTTTATAAGCATTTTTTGCCAAAAGTTTTTTTGTTAGTTCGCAGTATTCTTCAAGAGTGTAAGGACTTTTCATGTGCATGACATGTGCACTTCTCATTAATCTTTCAAAATGTTCTTTAACTTTGAATGCATATAACTGGTTTTCTTCTTTATTATAATAAGCTCTTATTCCCTCAAAAACACTTGTTCCGTACAAAAAGGCATGTGTCATAATCGGTAAAGAAGCTTTGTCTTTTTCTATGTAATTACCGTCTAAAAATACATATTCTTGCATAATATCTCCTTTTGTTTACATCTATAATATCTCACGAACCAAATTTTTTTTAAATAAAATATTTATTAATATTACATTTTTAACACAAATAATGGAAATTTTATTTTATTTTAAATACAATATCTATACAGGTAAGTAAAATGGAATTATTAATTAACGCCTTATATATATACATAGCTGTATTTTCGGTTTATTTTTTTATATTGTCTCTGCGTAATTTGACTACAAATCGTTCAAAAATTAACGAGACGGTTGCATATAATATTGAGAAAAAGCAGCTTTGTGTAATAATATACACTCACAATCAATTAAAAGATTTGGAAAGAATGCTTGGTCAGATTAGAGGGCAGGATTATGCAATAAATAACTTCCAAGTGTATGTTATTCTTGACAATTGTAATGACGGCTCGGAAGATTTTCTTAATTTAAAGCCGTCTGTTAACGTATTAAATCTTGATGAGGGCGGATTAATAGGAAAAGATGCATCTTATTCTATATTGCTTGAAAAACTTATTCCTAACGCAAATATTGATGCATACGTATTTTTGGATGTTGATAAATATATTAATGAGGGATTTCTTACAAAAGTTAATTACGCACTCACAAAAGACGATGTTATATCCGGTGCGGTAGTATATCAAAATCATAAGCAAAATTTGAAAAATAAGATTAAACGTGTATATCTTAAGTATATGAACAACTTCACCCTTAATGCAAGAAGTATGCTTGGGCTTGCTAATACTATAAATTCCGAAATTTTAATAATGAAAAAATCTTTGGTGGATGCGATAGGCAGTATTGATTTTAAGAATATTGAATGCGAACTCAAATATAGTTTGTTGTTGTCAAAGATTAAGCACAGATGCTATTTTAATCCTAACATCAGATGTTATTCAACTTCTGAAAATATTGAACGCAAAATACCTAAATTGTCTGTGAGATTTAAATTATTTAAAAACTGTTTTTCTACGACAAGAACTACAAATGTTAGCTATATAGAATTTGTATATTCTTTGTTGTATCCTAGCAGTTTAGTGTTATTAGCAGGTTATGCATTTATTATTTTATTTTCTCTAAAATATTATTTCTTTGTTTCAACAGAATTAGTATTATCAACATTCTTATTTCTCGTTGCAGGATTTTTCTTAAGTCTTGTGAATGCTGATTTAAGAGGAAAAGAGTATTTATATTTAGCTTTATATCCCTTTTATTCTCTTACAAAGCTTATCTTTGGTCTTCCAATTTTAAATTTAGTCGCTAAATTTTTGCAAAAAAAATCTATATCGGCAATACAAAAATATGTTGTGAATGTCGAAGCAACAATCAAAAATAAAAAATTGCCATGCAAGCTTGAATTGATTGTTCAAAATGATATGTCAAAAGTTATTTTTAGATATAAAAATAAAAAATTTACAACATCTGCTCATTTAAGAATGAATGACGCAATAAAAGAACTTGTTGATAAACTTAGAGATTATAATTTTACACTAAACATTTGTCAATGCTGTAAGTATTTCAAACCGTATGCAGACGGAACTCAAAATATGATACAGGGAACTTGTCACTACAAATTTGCAGGAATGCAGCCTGATCAGCAGTTTAATGTGCTTTTATGGAATTCTTGCTCTGCTCATGAAAATAATTCCGCACGCAGTATTATTGAGGAAATTGCTAATAATTAGTTTGATATCCAAAGTTTATGGTGCATAGTCAAAATTAATATATCTTGTGTAAGCTTGCAATGACACTAAGCATATGACACTGAGGGTAAGGATATTTTGATAATTAGGCCTTTATTTGCTTTTTGTTTTGAAATACATTTGCATAGTACCTGTAACTTATTGAAATATATATGACAGGAAATTATATTTGTTCTATAATATATAAAAATACATTTGAAGAGTTATTATGAGACGAAGTAAGAAAAAAAACGGATTATTTGATAAATTCAGCAATGTTGTATTGGTTTTTATATTTGTAATCATAACTTCATGGGGTATTCAGGTTACAAATGCGGCTACATCCGGCCTAAAATTCGCTCAAATAAGCGATGCTCACTATGCATCTAATACTCAAAACAACTTGTATCGTCTCACAAAAGAATCTCCAGATTTGTTAGAAGATGCTATTCAACAGGTAAATTTAACCCCAAATATTGATTTTGTTATGTTTACAGGTGACCAAATAAATACTCCATATGAACAGGAACTTATAAAATTTATCAGATATGCAAATACATTAAAGTATCCTTGGTATGCTGCTCTTGGCAATCATGATATCTGCGTCGGAGGATATTTAACAAAAAGTCTTTACAATCAAATTTTGAATAATAAAAATAAAAATTTTAAATTCAACAAAATGTACTATTCTTTTAACCCTAAATCAGGTTATAAAGTTATTGTCCTTGATAGTATTATTGATGACAGAATTACAGCGAATGGATATATTGACAAAGAACAATTAAGCTGGCTCGATAAGCAATTAAAATCTGCTAAAAATGATACTGTTCTTATATTCTTGCATGTTCCTGTTAAAGAACCTTTTAGCAGTAAAAATCATAGTTTGATTAATTCTGATGATGTTTATGAAATTTTAAAAAAATATAATAACCCTATAGGAGTTTTTACGGGACATTACCATACAACAAAAATTGTTCAGGACGGAAATATTTTATTTGTATCTACTCCTGCATTAGTTTCTTATCCTAATTCATTTAGAATTATTAATGTTACTAACCAAAAGAAAAAAGTTGTATTTGATATCGTTTTTAAAGAAACTAACTTGAAAGACTTACAAAAGAAAGCAAAATTAATGGTATTTTCTTCAGGTTTATATTACGGTGAACCAAAAGACAGAACTTTTACCTATGAAATTGAAAGGTAGACTATTATGAAAGAATTTAAAGTAAAATTTAGAGGTGTAAGAGGTTCTCATCCGAGAGCAAACAAGGATTATATGAAATTCGGCGGAAATACATCGTGTGTTGAACTTCATGTTAACGGTCATTTAATAATTTTAGACGCCGGAACCGGTATGATTGAACTTGGAAATGAGTTAATGCAAAAATATCTTGTATCAGGTAATGATGAAAATAGTCGTAAACCTGTTGAAGCAACTATTTTACTGAGTCATATTCACTTAGATCATATTTTGGGCTTTACGTTCTTTTCACCTGCTCATCTTCCGTCTTCAAATTTGCATGTGTTTGGGGCTTCTGATTATAATGATGAATTAGCTGACGGCTTAGCAGATATTTTATTTTCTAAATCATTTCCATTGGATTTGGGTGATATTGCTGCTAATCTTAATATTTCGAACATTACTGAACACAATGCAATTATTTTGAGACATGGTTCCGATCCGATTGTGTTGAGGGTAGAAAAACCTGAAGATATAAAACTTGCAGAAGACGATGTTCTTATTACTTGTTACAAATCTCTAGCACACCCTCAAGAAGGCGTTATGATTTATAAAATTCAATATAGCGGTAAAACTCTTGTATATGCTACTGATAAAGAAACTTATTTTGGAGGGGATAAAAAGCTTACAAAATTTGCAAGAAACTGTGATTTGTTAATTCACGATGCACAGTATACTACTGAGGATTATTTAAACCCTTATCACCCAAAACAAGGTTACGGTCATTCAACGTTTGATATGGCTCTTGAATGCCAAAATTACTCTAACGCTAAACACTTGATATTCTACCATTATGACCCGAGTTATAATGATGAAAAACTTGACAGTTTATCTTCTTTCTATGGCAATATGGCTGACAAGGCCTCTTTTGCTTATGAGGGTATGGAAATTGACTTATAATGCGTGGAATTAGAGTTGTATTTCTTGCCTTTGTCGTAATCTTTACGGTTGGTTATGCAAAGCCTGATTTTGAAGTAATTGATTCACAAAAAAATGCCTATATTCATAATAATTATGGACTTGTTTATGCTGAACAAGGTAATTATTTTGCGGCTGTTCAGGAATTTAAAATGGCTATTGATTTAAATCCCGGAACTCAGGCTACTGCGGTTTATTATAATAATTTGGGAAATATTTATTATAAGCTTGAATTTTCAAGATATGCAGCACAGTGTTTTGAAAATGCCAGAACTTTATACCCGCTTAATGTTGAGTATTACAGAAATCTTGCCAAAGCATATAAACAGCAAGGTATTTTAAATTCTAAAATTAATAAATATTCTGCAAGTAAAAATATTTTAGATAAAGTTTTACTTGGATTTATGTATTTAGAGGCGGGTAACAAACAAAAGGGTGTTGTAGTTCTCGATTCTTTTTGCATGACCGAACCTGATTTACTTATTACAGGTGGAGTTAAATATTATATAAACAAAGTTAGAGACGGAACTTATTATGACAATTAGATAATTTTTTAATAAATTATTAGATGCACAAGTAGTTTTTATTCTTTATTCAAAGTTTTAACTCATTAATAATCTTTATAATTTCTTCGGACAGGTCACTTTTTGAAGAAATATTCTCGCTTACAAGGTGTGCAAAATCGGCTTTCTTGAAATCTTCTAATCCCTTTTCTTTATAAATATTTTCTAAGTTTTTAACCATTGATAAATTTATATCAAAATCAGATATATCAACAAAAGAAAGATTTTTTAAGTGATTGTTTAAAGTCTTTAAAATCAAATTAATCGGTAGCAAATCTTCAAATTCGCCGGACTGAACAAGATAAATTTTATCAAAATCACGAATTTTTGGATTAATTTGTTCAATATTTTCATAAGCATCATTATCGAGCAACACAAACATCGGAATTTTTAATATATCAGCAAAAGAATAAAATAATTTTACAACCTGATTTTTTCCACCAGCTGAGATAACATGAAACCCATATTTATCAAAATTTACGCCATTAATATCAGCAAAAATAGGTAAAAGAATTTCTTCTGTTATTCCCTCTGCAATTATAATTTTTTGAATTGGAAAATGCGTTAGATAACTTTTTCGCAACTCTTCTTGCGGAGTATCTTTATCCAAATTTGAAAGCCAGAGTAAGTTTTTTGTATTCAAATCCTCAGGTTTAAGTAAATTCAGTGCAGATTTGTATGAAATTTTGTTTTTTAAAAGTGTCTGACATTCATTACTAATATGAAAAATAGAGTTTTCATATTCACGCAATTTTTTATTCATAATAAAACTATCGGTATTATCATAAATACCAAGTTCATTAAGTGAATAATTAAAAATATTTTGGGCAAGTTCAGTCAATGTGCCGTAATCCATTTCATCTAAATCTTTTTTCTTGTATGACGGATAAATTAAATTATTCAAAATTATATCCTTGTATACACGCAAATACTTATCAACAGTAGGTTTAAATCGAGTAAGCCTATCTGTTGAAATAATAATTTGCTCCCTTGTCATAGGTTTAATTTTATTTTTTATCAAATTTGTTACCATTGTTAATAATACTAACTCAAAAAAGGCAATTTTTCTATAAAATAATTTTTAATATATATATAAGGTGGGTAATAATAGTGCATACGAATTTCTTTAAATTGAACAATATTAATACTGCATCAAGAGTTTCATTCGGAAATACAACTTCTTCTGCAAAAGTTCAAGCATATGCACAAAATCCTATTACATCAGCTTCTTATGGTGCATTACAGCACAATGCAACTATTCAAACACAATTAAACTCAAAAGCTGATATTCAAAAATATTCAAATTTGGTAGCTAATTTAGACCAAGAGGGTCGTCAAGCTGCCAATTTATTATTAAAAACAGGTATTTTATTAAATAACAATTCAAATGATAAAACATCAACTTTAGACAATTTGCACAACATTATTACCAACCCTAGAGCAAAAGGTTTAGATAAAAAAGTTTTATTAAATGAAACTGTTAAAACTTTGGCAAATCCTTTTAGAATTACTCAAAAATTCGGCGATATTCCTGCTCACTTGCAAGACGCTGTAGCAGACTATCAATCACAAGACGAAAACAAAGATGTAAATCTAATTAAAAATGAACAAAATATCAGAAATTCAGGATGCTGTGTTGCTGCATCGATTGAATATAATTTAGCAAGCCAAATGCCTGCTGAATTTGCAAGAATTGCTGAGGGTTTGAGTTCTGAAAAAATGTCTGCAACAAAAGTTATTGATTTAAAAAATCTTTGTGACTCTAAAGAAGATTCTAAATGGTTATTAGACAATTTCAAACTTCCATATCAAATGAAAGGTGAAGATAAGGCTGAAGTTACTATTGCTCCTGACAAAAATGCTATAATCAGAGCACAAATTCAAACTTCTTATAAAGATCAAGGCGAACGTTCTGCTATTGATGTATTGATGCAGTCAACTTTTATGAATGTTGGTTCTCAACAAACTTATAACGCTCTAACTGATAAAAGAATTGGTTCTTTTAGCCCTGATAACAGAGGTTTGGTTGAAATCGAAAAAACTTTTACAGAATCAATTGTTAATAACAAAAGTAAAACATCAGTAACTTTTCAAGATGTTCAAACTGTTCAAGACAAAGATGGAAATCAATCTGCACAATTAGTTGGTCATACAACTGATTTCAACACAGTAAAAAGAAGCTTGCTAAAATCTTTAGCACAAGGCGAAAACGTTATTATCGGTTATACCGAAATGGATAACGAAAACAAAGTTTTAGGCGGTCATGAAATTACAGTTATTGGTGCAAAAGTTGCTCCGGACGGAAAATTAATCTTTGTATGTAATGATACAGATGATAATCAAGATGCTCCTGTAGAATTCAACGAAGATTACATTATTCCTCGTATCCATCACGTTGGCTTACCTCAAGAAGTTGTTAATTCAGATGCTAAATTAGCTGCTATTGCGTAATTTATCAACTAATGGATATCTTCATATCAAAAATTTTCGGATAAATATTTTCGTGCTAAATCTTCATATGCTGCAACAGAGCTATGGATAAATCTAATTATTAGTTTTTAATCTTATTTGTATATCTTCTAAAATTTTTCTGTTAATGGCAAAAAGGTCAGATAGAATTGCTATAATTGCTGTTTGTACGCCGGTTAAAATTAATATTGAGGATAAAATTAAAGATTGAATATGCCCCGAACCATTTCCGTTAAAGTAAAAACATAAAAATCTTGCCCCGGTTATTATCCCAGATATCAAAAATAGACTTGCAATTATTGCAAAAAATCTAAAAGGTCTATAGACAATAAACATCCGAATCATCGTAAAAATAGAACGAATAATATAGACAAATATATTTGAAATAAGTCGTGATTTACGTTCTTCTTTATTAACACGTATAGGCACATTGGCGATAACAAGGCCTTTTGCATTAGCCTGAATAATAGTTTCAAGAGTATATGTATAATTATCAAATATATTAATTTTCATTGCCGCATTTTTAGAAAATGCTCTAAATCCGCTTGGTGCATCATTTATTTTTACACCGGCAACCAAACTCATGACTTTTGAACCTAATTTTTGCAGAATTTTTTTTGATGGAGAGAAATGTTGTATATTAGATATTGGTCTTTCTCCGATAACCATATCGGCATTACCGTTTATAATTGGTCTGATGAGATTTTCAATATCATCGGAACAATATTGATTATCCGCATCGGTATTAACAATAATATCGGCATTTAAGGCTATAGCATTGCTTAGCCCTACAGAAAACGCCTTTGCTAAGCCATAATTTCTGTTTAAAGATACGATATGCTTAACGCCAAACATTTTTGCAGTTTCAACTGTTTTATCTGTTGAACCGTCATCAATAATTAAAACTTCAATTTCATCAATACCCTCAATACTTTTTGGCAGAGCTGCCAATGTTATCGGTAAAGTTTTTTCTTCGTTTAAACAAGGTATTTGGATTATAAGTTTCATAATTACTTTTTATTATATAATTAAAATATGAATTTTACAATTTTAGCTGTAACAGTAATAGTAATTTTGGGTATATGTTTGCGTATTTTGCCTTATGACAGTGTTCAAGGGCTATGGAATGACGAATACGTTAGCTGGTATATCTCTCAAAAACCATTACTTATTCCGTTTGTTAAGGGTATTTTTGAACAGTGCCATATGCCTTTATATTATTTGTACCTTAAACTTATAACTTATATTTTTGGCAGCAGCGACACGGTTTTGAGATTAAGTTCTTTTGTAATCGGTGCATTAAATATTTTAGTTATGTATTTTGTAGGAAATTTAAAAAGTTCTAAGCATGGTATTGTGTGTGCATTGTTTTCGGCACTAAGCGGCATTTTAATTTATTATTCTTACGAAGTAAGACCTTATTCCTTAATATTTTTATTTTCCTCATTGATACTTCTATTTTCTTTAAAATTAATAGAAAAGCAGAATAAGCAAAATATTATTTTTTATATTCTATCTGTTTGCGGATTACTTTTTACTCATACGACAGGATTTATATATGCAGTTTGCAGTTTAGGTTTTACGGGATATTGTTTGAGAAACAAAAAGCCCGAATATACAAAAAATATTCTTTTATCTGTGGGAATATTTTTTCTGATATTAACTCCGCTAATGATAAATATCTTTACTGTAACCTCATTTTCTCAATGGTGGAGTAATTTTTCTATTTCAAAGGTATTTTTTATGTTTACGGACATGTTTTCAAATTATTTGATTAATCTTGTAAACGCACCGCAAAACTTTATTTCTGCTATTACACCAAAATTTTTTATTTTCGGTATTATTCCTGCTGTCATTGCTGTTATTGGATTACTAAATGTTTTATTTTTAAAAAATTTATATTTAAAACTACTTTCTTTAACTGCAATTGTTCCGACGATAATATTATTAGCAGTTTCTTTTAGCGGGAAAATTGTATTTTTAACTAAATACAACTTTGAAATTTACCCTGTTTTGATTTATTTATTTGTTTTAGGATTGTTTGAATTAAAAAATAAAAAAATCAGAGTTGTAGTCTTTTCAATATTATTTATCATTAATGGACTTTTTATTTTTACAAAGGACTTTAAACATTATTTTTACAAATCCGAGTCTAATAAATTAGCTGCAGAACTTTTGTTAAATGCCAATTTGAACCCTGATGATATTATTATTTTTACATACTATCCCAGAGAACGCTTTGCCAAGTATTTTGATTACTCTTTGTACGAAGTAAGAGAAATTCACAAAGGAAATTTTTTCTATTATTTAACTCCTGATACAACGTACAATGACGCAGTTGTTAATGCACAAAATATTTATAAAAAAATATATCTTTCAAAAAATAATACACATTTGAATAACGCTATAGAAAGCGAGTTTTATCAAAATATCAGCAAGGGTAAAAAAATTGCAATTCTATTTTTAAATTCTGTTTCTATGTTGAGCGACGTACAAATATTTCAGATAGCAAATAATGAAAAATATTATAAAAAAACTCCGCAAATGTATATGATTTTTTCTTATGTTAAGAATTTTCTGATAAAAAAGATGAACACTGATTTACAGCTAATCAAGTATGAGCAAAAAGGTGATTGGTCAATTATTATATTCGAAAAGACAAAATAATCGTACAAAGATATTAATCAACCGTAAAAAATGCAAAAGCCAGCGGGTGATGTAAGTCATCCCGTCTAAAAACCTGAACCAAAAATTTACCTTTTGAATGAATAACAAAATAATTTGTATAATAATAAACTTCGTCTTTCATCAATCGGTAGTCAGCAGACCAATAAGGTTTGTAAAAAAGGGTATGTACTTTATCCGTTACCGTAGAAACCTGAACTCTTATATAAGGTGACTTAAATTCGTACGGAGACGCAAACAGATAATAGACCCTCTGACCTTGATAAAAATTGGTTTTTACCTGTGTAAAATTATCTTTGCTAAAGGGTTCATCATTAAATATAATGACATTTTTCTTTTCATGACACCCGCATGCTGCAAACAGAATGAAAACTAATATAATTAGAAGCTTTTTCATGGCAGTTTAGCTTCCAAAGAATTTATTTTGCTGCTTATTGTTTTTTTAGTATTTTCATCAGTTTCTAAATTATAATATTCTTTATAATATTTAACAGCGTTAGCAAAGTCATCATCCTTTTCGTAACTCATAGCCATAGCATAATAAGCATAAGCATATTTTGGATTTAGAGCTATAACTTTATTAAAGCATTCTCTGCAAGCACGGTAATTATTTAATGTTGCATATGAAAGCCCAAGATTAAAATATGCATCTGCATAGTTTTTATTTAGATTAACTGCCTTTTTGTAGTAATCTATAGATTTGTCGATATCATTTGTCATTTTGTACAAATTACCGATTTTAAACATAGTAGCTGCATCATTTTGGTTGCATTTAACAGCTTCAAGATACTTACTTAATGCCTCATCAAACCTTGTCTGCTTATATAACGTATCTGCTTCTGCAATAAGAACTTTTGCCTTATCAGCACTCTGTGCAGAACTGTCTTCTATGAGTAAAGAATTAATTTTTACATCAATTTTTTCTTCATTAGAAGTATTTGACTCTGATTTAGACTCAGTTTTATTAGAAACTGCAATGGTATTATTTAAGTGTTCATAGGCTGTCTTGTATGTATTATTGTCAGGAGCAAGTTCAACAGCCTTTTTATAATATTCAAGTGCTCTGTCTTTAAAGTTCAAGTTTTCGTTTGCCTTTGCAAGCCCGAAATATGCCTTGGCATTATCAGGATCAATTTCCAATGCTTTATCGTAAAAAGTTAAAGCATTTTTAAATTCGGCTCTTGAAAGCATAGCATCACCTTTTATACACAAAGCCTCAATTAAATTTTGTCTTAATCGTTCATTTGATTGCTCCGCCAAAAGGTCATAATACAAAGATATAGCCTCGTCGTATTTTTTTAAAGCATGCAAAACTAGGGCTTTATTAGCAAGAACTTCTCTGTTTTCTTCGGCTTCTAAAACGATATCGTAATGTTTAAGAGCATTAATGTAATCGCCTTTAGCATGATAAGATTCCGCAAGTGCTCTTTCAGCCCTCATATCAGTAGAATCCATTGCTAAAATTTTATTAAATGTTGATATTGCATCATCATATCTTTTGTTATTTTTGTATACTAAGCCCAATTTAGTATATGCAGAAATATCTTGCGGATAAGATTTAATATAAGTATTATACTGACAGATAGCCCCATTAATATCGTTCATATCACGCAATAAATCTGCATAACTTAATCTTAAAAAGTTTGCATCCGGCTTAAGCTCAAAAACTTTATCATACATTGATTTTGAGTCATTATATTTTTTTGTTTCCTGATATGATAAAGCTAAATACCCCATAGTTGAAATATTTTCAGGGTTTTGACGCAATGCAAGTTTAAACATATCAATTGCGGTCGAATATTGTTTTTCTTTAAATAAAGCATAACCATAAGAGGCATAATCCTTAAACAAAGACGGATTTTTTGAATAAAGTGTTCCAAACTCGTCTATTGCTTTCAAATAATCATTATTTCTAAGGTAAGAATTAGCAAGGTTTTCACGGGCCTCAAAATGGTCAGGATAAGCACTTAAAAATAAGCTGTAATTATCAATTGCCTGAGAGTAATTACCCTGAAGATAAAGAATGTTTGCGATATTAACATAGTTATACTTATAAGTCGGGAACAACTCCATAGCCTGCATATAAGACTTGTATGCGTTATCGTAATCATTCATATTTTGAAGAATATTACCAATACTGATATAAATAAATGCATCATTCGGTCTCAATTTAATAGCACGTTTGTATGCAGCAAGGGCATTTTGATTATCACCCAAATCGGTATACAATCCCGCAAGTTTTGTGTAAAGTATGGCATCATCACCGTTTTCTTTTATCGCATCATAGATAAACTGTATAGCTTCAGAATACTTATGCTGGTATTCAAGCTGACATGCTTTTTGATACAAAACATGGGCCTCATTTGACATCTTTGCATCTGCAAACATACCCTGCATAAATAAAATTACCGCAATTATTGATATAAATCGTTTCAAAATATTATCCCCCAATTACTCAAAATCTTAACAAAATTTCTATTTAAAGTAAAATTTTTATCATATCTTAACTAAATTTTAGTACTTAAAATGCCAGAGCACTGTAATGAAACGCATTATTAATCATTACGTACATTAGTTTAAAATTTATGCGGTAAAGATATTTAAAAGCTATAAGATTTTTTCGCAGAAATTATTTATAGGACATTCATTACACATAGGTTTTTGAGGTTTACATATATTTTGCCCAAGTGTAACAATAAGAGTGTTTATATCAATCCAGTATTTTTCAGGGAGTTTTTTTCTTAGTGCAAACTCAGTTTCTTCAGGAGTTTTTGTCTTAACATAACCCAATCTGTTAAAAATTCTGTGGACATGTACATCAACACATATAGCAGGTTTATTAAATCCTTTAGTCAAAACCAAATTAGCGGTCTTCCGACCAACGCCGTTAAATTTGACTAATTCATCAATTTCATCAGGTACAACAGAATTATAGTTTTCTACGAGTTCTTTTGACAGTTCCATAATTTGTTTTGCCTTATTTGAGTAAAATCCGACCGGATATATTGCTTTTTCAAGTTCTTCTAATTTTACAGAAACCATCTCTTCAGGCGTTTTAGCAAGTTTCATCATTCTAAGCGAGGCAGGATATGTTGTTTTATCATTTGTTCTCAAACTTAAAATACAGCAAATTAAAACTAAATACGGATTTTTGAAGTTCTCCATCAATTTTACAAAGTCACTTTGCGGTAAATCAGACTGCTTAAGAGTTTCAACAATTTTATCAATCATTTAAAAGTTCCTTACAGTTAATATTTAATCTTAATTTAAGAGCAAAAATATTATCAAAGCCAAAAGATTTAAGTTTTACCGCATCTTTTTCCGTAGTTACAATCGGCATATTGGTATCTTTAATATCATTTTTGGAGTATAAATGATGGTCATCAAATATAATTTTATTGACAATATTAAATCTTGGCGATAAAAAATTAAAAAACTGCTGGGGCTGTCCAATTGCACACATTGCGGTAATTGAAACATTATCTGCAAGTTGAATTCCGGTTTTAATATTATAAACTTCGGCAGGTGCGGCATCACAAACTTGAGCATTCAATTCTTTTGCAAAATCAATTACATTTTGATAATTTGCCGAACCTTTTGACATTACGACAATTTTATCCGCACGTTTTAATCCCGCAAGACTTTCTCTTAGCGGGCCTTGAGGAAGTACTTTTCCGTTGCCAAAACGTTTTTCGCTATCAACAACGGCAATATTTAAATCCCTCTTAATTTTTCTGTGTTGAAAGGCATCATCCAATATTATATTTTTTACGTCAAAATTCTTTATTACATATTGAGCAGCTTTTACTCTTGAAGAACATGTAATAACTATCAATCCCTTAATATTTTCCGCATACCAATATGGTTCATCTCCTGCCATGTCCGCAGGATAAAAAATTTCTTTTCCGTCAGAAATCACATTTACGTTCTTTGAAGATAATTTAGCACCGTACCCACGTAAAATCACTGCAGTCGGCTCTCCCTTTGCTAAATAGTATTTTGCAATTTCTGCGACAAGAGGAGTTTTTCCAACACCTCCTGTTGTCAAATTCCCTACTGCAACAACATTTGCATTTACTTTTTCTGATTTAAATATGCCTTTGTCGTAAAAATAATTTCTTATATCCGCAATTATTCTGTAGAATATTGCAGGTATCAAAAGCATGAAATATGCCGCATTCTTTTTACCGCTATAATGTAAATCTGTAATAGTACTTTTAAAATTCATAATTAAAACATCAATCTAAATAACAAAAATCTTTTATTTAATTTTTCAGAGAATTTTCTTAAATTTGAAGTAGAAACAGCTACATCAGATAGTATATTAGAAACTTCTTTCTTTTTATCATCAGGCAAAGTGCTTACGATTTCCAATGCAGAAGAAATATCGCACATTGCCTTGTTAATATTTGCTATTGTACAAGAAAGTTCTTTTTTCAATTTATCATCTTTAGTCAGAGTGTTAACATAAGAAGAAATATCCGTAATATTTGACATTATTATATTTAAATCCTCTGCCATAGCCTTTGAATCAGTTTTTTCCAATACATTTGACAAATTATTAGACAATCTGCTCAATGCAGTAGCAGTGTCATACAACGCAGGCTTAAACTTAGGGTCTTCAATCAATGAATTAACATTATTAGTAACTTTATTGAAATTATCTGTAACTGAATTAACCATATCAATAACGTGGGCTAAATCTTCATGCGATGCATCAAGAAGTTTTTCAGCCTTTTCAACAGTAGTTGTTGCCTGAGCAGTAAGTTCGTTTATATTTACGACAGACTGTTTTAAATCGGCAATAACTTCATCAGAAAGCAAATCATTTATTTTTTTATTTGTCTCCGTTAAAGATTCTGCCGCCTTATACTGCCAATCCATAAAATCAGCAATTCTCATAGGCTCAATTATAGTATATATAGAATTTTGTTCCGGATATGGCAAAGGAGAATCATCAAGCGGAGAAATACGTAATTTTTTTGTACCGCCGTCAGAAATAATTTGACCTTTTAAAAATTCAGGCAAAATTAAGCCCGGTAGGTTGACAATATAGTCAATTTTGTAAGCATACTGGGTATTAATTCCATCTCTTTGCTGAAATGGCACTGTGCTTGTACTCATTACCTGAATATTCTTTACATAACCAACATCATAATATTTATTATCAAGTTTAATTTGAACTTTATCATCTTTAAAAAGGATAGAACGTTGAATCATAGGAAGATACACCGTTCTGGTTTTAGGCGGTGTAATTTCAAGGAATTGTTCCCCAATTAGCCCCGATTGTTGAATAGAAATACTTGAAGCTTTCGGAATAGTTATTCCTTTTTCAGTAATAACAAATTTCAACTTAACATGACTTTTGCCCTCAGCAACAACAGGCGTAATTTCTTCAACCTGTCCCACACGAAGTCCCATCATTTGAACGCCGCTTCCGGGACGCATACCGTTAACATCTTTAAATGTAACTTCTATTCTTTCCGCATTAGAAAATGCTCTTCCCTGTGCCCAAAGAATAGTCAGCAAAAGCACAATTAGTGCAACAAGTGTTAATATTCCTACTTTAAACGATGATGAAAGGTTCATCCCCAATTCCTTTCTTTAAAATATATTATCAGAAAATTTTTATTCTGCCAACATTTGCATAGGCCCTTGCAGCGATGCGGTTACAAACTGCTTTGTGTAATTGTTTCCGCCATTTAACATTTCTTCAGGTGTTCCCTCAAAAACCTTTTTACCCTTATAAATCATCAATACTCTGTCGGCAGTTCGTTTTATAGTTGACATTTGGTGCGTAACGACAATTGATGAGGCATGTGTTTCATCTTTTAATCGAACAATATAATCTTCAATAAGTGTTGATGAAATCGGGTCAAGCCCCGCAGTCGGTTCATCATACAAAATTGTATTCGGCTCTGTTACAATAGCACGGGCAAAACTTACACGTTTTTGCATCCCGCCTGAAAGTTCTGACGGAAATTTTGATTCTATGCCCGACAAGCCAACAAGTTTTAGTTTTTGTTTAACTATCTGATTTAACTCATCTTTTGTAAATTTATTTTTTAAATCAGCTCTCTCAGTAAGTGCAAAAGCAATATTATCAAATACATTCAGAGAATCAAACAGCGCAGAATACTGAAATACCATTGCAATATCACCCTCAGATGTCAAAACAGTACCTGAATCCTGCTGTAAAAGATTGCAAATAATTTTTAAGATAGTACTTTTGCCTGAGCCGCTAAAACCAACAATAGCTAGAGTTTCGCCGTCGTCGACATTAAAAGATATATTATCCAGTATAAGTTTATTATCAAATTTTTTAATTAAATTTTCTACTTTAATCATAAAAACCTCTTAAAAGAAAAAGCTAACCGCAAAAATCATATCAAGAATAACAAGAGAAACAAATGACCAAACAACCGCACCTGTCGTGGCAATGCCAACACCTTTAGCTCCACCCTTAGCATTGTATCCAAAGGTACAGCTTATTAGTGAAATTGAAAATCCGTAAACAACAGCCTTAAAAAGGTTAACCTTTATATCATAGATATAAATTCCATACCAAACAGAATCAAAGTATGCCCTGTAACTTAGACCAGAAGCAAGATTTGAAGCAAAAGAACCTGCCAATACCCCAATAAGAGAAGATAATACCCATATAACAGGCATCATAAGCATTCCTGACAAAACTCTCGGTACGAAAAGATATCTAATAGGATTAACTTTCAAAACTCTTATTGCATCGATCTGTTCCGTTACACGCATGGTTGCGACTTCTGACGCCAGAGACGAACCTATCATTGATATAATTGCAAATCCTGACATTATAATGCCCGCCTCACGAATTATAAGCATGGTTATCATCATGCCTACAAAGTTTTCACCGCCCTGCTTTACCATTTCACTGGCAACCTGTGTAGCAACAATTATAGAAGTCATTCCGACAATTGACAATGTAATAGGTAGTGAAGTTACACCAAATCTGTAGCACTGATAAATAACTTCTTTCCATTTTATTCTACCCTTTAGCATATAAAATATCGTAAGAAGTGTCATCTTAGTTATCTCGCCGAGATTTGTGAAAAAATCCTCAACTTGAAATCTAAACAGTTTAATTAAATGATATGTAGCAGTTGTTTTAAACGTATTACTCATATGTACCATTGTTTAATTATACATAGTTTAGATTATAATGGCAAATACTTAAGCAGATTTCAAATATCGAATAAGTTTATTGATATCCTTATTCCACAATCCGTTCCAATTAAGCAGGATAATATCGGCAGGCGTTATACCGTTTTCTATAAATTCAAGTGCTGGCTCAAGATATTTTTCTTCATCATTGTTTTGCTCTGTTAATGATATGTATGCAATTCGCATAAGCTCTTTGGCAATATCTTTTAGCGGGGTAGCCTTAATTTGTGTTTCTAATGCACATTGAGGAACACTGTATCTTAGTTCTGATATTTCATTATAACTATATTTTGACAAAAGTTCATCAACAGAATTTAATGCATCTTCAGAATAAAAAATTCCCTTGTAAAACGCCATTATAGAATATATAAGATTTTTATTAACACAATCATGATTTCTAATTTCGATAAAATTGCGCAATCTGACTTCAGGGAAAAATAAATTTGAATGTAAATTAAAATCCTGCATTTCTGCTCTAAATTCCTCATAACCATTCGTCATGAAATCTTTAAATTTAAGTCTGCCATTAATTTTAATATTTTCATGTCCACGATTAATAAAAATCATAGGAACATTCAAAACAGCATTAACATAATCATCAAATCCAAAATCTCTATTAAATTTTGTGGCAAATCCGCATCTGTCACTATCAGTATTAAGCCATGAAAGGGCTCTAAATGACTTGTAACCCGTATCTACACCACCTCGAATAGGGGAATTTGCAAACATTGCCGTAACAAAAGGTGATAACATGTTTGCAACTCTAAATTTTTTCATGGCATCTTCTTCTGACTCGAAATCAATACAAATCTGTACACCTGCTGTTTCACGCATCATTACATCAGAAAGAATTCCCCACAAATAGCCTGCCATTAATCCATATCTGCGTTTTGGCAAAAGATTTATATTTTTATATGTAGTAACAGGAGAAACAGCGTACTCAACAAGCGAAAATCCAAATTCATCCAATAACTCAAACATCAGATTATTGTATATTTCTATCTTATCTTTTATATCTTTTATACACTTCTCTGGTTTAATACTAAATTCCATCTGGCAGCCTGGTTCAAGAGTAATAGTATCATGGGCTTTTTTTAGCCCAATTAAATTATATTCATCAACAATATAGTCCCAGCCAAATTCTTCAGCAAAACGCCGCAAAAAATTACAGATACCTTTATCTTCAAAAAAATCAACCATTTTATATGTCTCATTTTTTAAAGGAAGCCGTTCGTATTCAACGCCAATTTTGTGTTCAGGTTTTGGCTTGCAGCCCTTATAAAAAATTTCTAAAATACTATTTAACTCTAATTTATCCGATATTGCAACAGACTCCACGATACCTCTCCATTTCTAAATTATAACATAAATTAAAATATCAAATAAAATCTTAAAAAACATTTCCCTGTTTGTATTATTATATATTAGTAATATGGATTACTTACAAAGAGCAAAATATTTTAGAACAAAAAAGAGACTCGGTCAGAATTTTTTGATTAATGAAGAAGTTTTGAACGATATAGTTGAATATGCTGATTTGTCAGATAAAGATACAGTGCTTGAAATTGGCCCCGGAGTTGGGTTTCTTACGGAAAAACTCGTTAAATCTGCAGGTAAAGTTATTGCCGTTGAATTGGACGAAGAGGCAGTACATGAACTTCAAAAACTTGATGCCAAAAATCTTACAATATTGCATCAAGATATTTTAAAAACTGATATATCATCACTTGTCCAAAATACAAAAATCAAAGTTGTTGCAAATATTCCGTATTACATTACAACACCGATACTTGCACATTTGCTTGGGGAAATTGATGACTTAAATAATAAAAACAGAAACTCCATTTCTGAAATAATATTGATGGTTCAGGAAGAGGTCGCCCGCAGAATGGTTGCAACTGAAAAATCTCAGGGAAAACAATTTGGATTGTTATCTATTCTTTCACAATTTTGGGCTGATTGTTCTTCCCTAAGAACAGTAGGAAGACGCTCTTTTTATCCGTCTCCTAAAGTTACATCCGCACTTGTTAAACTTTCCGTACGTAATGAACCTCTTTTAAAATTGAGTGATTATTCGTATTTTAGAAAAACTATTAAGGCTGCGTTCGGACAAAGAAGAAAAAATATTAAAAATGCTCTCTGTAATGCCGGTTTTGACAAAACCTCTGTCTTGAATGTGCTAAAGTTGCTCTCTTTTAATGAAAATGTGCGTGCTGAAAATTTATCAATTAACGATTTAGGAAAAATATCGGAAGAATTATGCAAATTAAAATAAAAACACCCGCAAAAATCAATTATACACTGGAAATTGTGAGTAAACGCAATGATGGATTTCATGAGATACAAAGCATTATGCAAATGATTAATTTGTATGATTTCTTGACATTTGATGTCTCTCCGTCAAATCAATTTATGATAAATTTGTCCGGAACAAATAACGAAATACCTTATGATGATAAAAATATTGTGTATAAGGCAATTAAACTTTTTTCCGATTACATAAATGCTAAACCCTGTGAATATAATGTTTTTATAGAAAAAAATATTCCGACAGAAGCAGGATTAGCAGGCGGAAGCTCCAATGCCGTCGGAATTATTTTGGCTATGAATAAATATTACAATAATATTTTATCTATCAATGAGTTACATAAATTATGCTCAAAACTCGGTTCAGATTTGAATGTCATTTTAATTGGAGGATGCGTTTTGGCTAAAGGAAGAGGCGAAATTGTTTCAGCTTTGCCTTACCAGGAATATCCTGTTTCTCTTATAAAACCCAATATGGGCATTTCTGCAAAAGAGGGCTACAAAAGATATTCCGATTTGCCTGTTAAACCAAACCTTAATAATACTTCTAAAATGCTTGAATGCCTCAAAATTGGCTCTGATATTAAAAAATATTTATACAATGATTTGGAAACTGCAGTATTTAATTATTACCCTGAGCTGCAAGCGATAAAATTGAAAAATCCTAATGCGGTAATGTCCGGCTCGGGCTCTACATACTTTACTCTTGAACCCGATATAATTCAAGTTGGCGCTTGCTGGTCTATGACAGGACTAAAAACGATTGCCTCTGGCTGTGAATTTATTTAAGTATTTTTCTCTAAATAAATTGCCTAAAATCTTAATTTTAATATTTTGATGGCTTTAACAAAAGAAAAACCCGATTTATTTGAACTGAGCCCAATAAACTAGACAAAGAAAAAACTCGGTTCAAGAAGCAAGTAATAAATGACTTCTGTATTCAACAGGAGTCATTTTATTTCTGCTCCATTGATACCTTTCATTGTTGTAATAGTATATGTATTTATCT
>JAFVDH010000001.1 GCA_017478515.1 bacterium | reverse complement strand
GTTATCGGTACCTGTTACAAAAGTTTATATTTTATAATAAGAAATTATTTACTTTCAAAAATAAGCTTGTGTTTTTTTGAAAGTAAAATAAATATGTTAACAAATGTAAAGTTTTATGATATAATGTTACGGTAATAAGCAATTTTACATAAGAAAAATAGTTTATATACATGTAACACGAGGCGATAAAAGAATATTATATAAATTTTGTTGCTTATGTTAAAAGTACATAACGATATATACCGATAACACATGTTATGTAAAAACACGAGTTAAAAATTAAAGGAGCTATTTATGGTATCAAAATCAGATTTGAATGTTAAATTGGAAGCACCAAAGAACTTTAACGCAAGTAAAATCGCAAATAAAAAAATCTGTGGTGTTCGTGTTATAAGCAGTTCTAATCGTTCAAAAATTTATAAAGGTTCTGCTGATATTGATAAAGCAAGCTACGAAGTTAAAGGCGCACAAAAACAATCTGATAATGCTGCAAAAGTTGGTGAAAAAGCTATCGACATGGGTGAAGAAGACGAAGACCAAGAAGATGCGGCTAATGATCAAGGTAATGAAGATTTATCAGCTGATGAACAAAATGCATTGTATACACAAAATGTAACAGCTTCTTCTGATGTTGCATTGGCTCGTACAGCACAATTAGAGGAAATGCAAAGTGAATTTGAAGAATTAAATGAAACAATTACTGCAGATAATGAAGCAGACTACGAATTACTTGAAACTTCTTCATTAGAATTAGAATCTTTGAATGAAGAATTAGACAGTTTAATGGAAGAAGTTGATACAATTTCAGCTGAAGCTGAAGCTGCTGCTGAAGGCGGTTCATCTGCTCCTGCGGCTCCTGCAATGGCTCCTGCAAAAGCACCTGCAGCCCCTGCAAGTGATGGCATGGGCGGTGTAGTTGATGAAGCATTTGACGGTACTGGTTCAGGTGCAAACAGTGCATATTCATTGTCAACTGCAACTGAAACTCAAGAAGATCAAGCTAAAAATCCAACCGCAGCTGCTGCTCCTGCTCCAATGTTGGCATCATCTCCAGCACCTTTAGCATCCGCTGCTCCTGCAGCACCTGCAGCTCCTGCTCCTGAAGCAGGCGGTTCCGATGATACTGCTGCTACTGAAGAAAAATTAGCAAGACTTGATGAAGTTAATGCAGAAATTGAAGAAAAGACTGAACAAACTGAAGTTCTAAATGATACTGTAGCTACTTCTTCTGAAAATATTGCAGCAAGAAACGAAGAAGGTACTGCAGTTATGACAGAACAAACTGAAGTTACAGATGAAATTACAGAACAAACAGAAGAAGAAAACGATAAAACCGCTACTGCACGTGAAATCTTTGGTGTAATGGGTGAAATTGGTCAAGTAGGTCAATTAACAGGTAAAGTTACACAAGCTGTAGGTGTTGGCTTAACTGCCGCAGGTAATGCTATGAGTATTGCAGGTACAGGTGTTATGACAACAGGTGCAGGTATTCAAGGTTTGGGTGCGGCGTTATGTTCATTAGGCGGTCCTTTGGTATCTTTATTCGGCGCAGGTACTCCAATCGTTGCCGCAGGTGGTACTACAACAGGTACTGGTGCTGCAACAGAAAGTACAGGCGGAGTTTTACAAGGTTCAGGACAAGGTTTAGCGACTGCCGGTAAAACTACAGAAGGCATCGGTAAAGGTATTGAAATTGGTGGTCAATTCACATCTGCAGGTGCTGCCGCAGGAACGGCTGTATGCGATGTTGTAGACGGTAACTGGCTTGGAGTTATTACTAATACATTAAGTGCTGCTGCTAACTGCGTATCTGGTATTTCCGGTATGAACGAAATGTCTGCTGCCGCTGCTGAGGTCGGTTCTGCGGCTGCTGAATCTGCAGCTAAAGCAGGTGAAACATTAAGCAAGGTTGCTACAGGTATTAGTACAGCTCAAGGTGCTTTACAAACAGGTGTAGCAATTGCTAACGGTGATATTGAAGGCGCTATTGTTGGTGGTATTTCAACAGCAGGTTCTGCTATGTCATTTGCTGGTGGTAATGTTGGACAGGCCGGTAAGTTGGTGAGTGGTGCAGCTCAAACTTATTCATCTGGTAAGGCAACTGTTCAAGCAATTAAAGACGGCGATACTTTAGGTGCTATTCAAAGCGGTTTAAGTACTGTTAACAGTGCAGGCAGCATGGTTGAAGCTGCAGGCGGATTTAAAGGTACTAAGTTAAGCGAAAAAGTTAACAAAGCATTAGGTAAAGAAGAACAAGCTGTAACGTACAAAGGTGATAAAGAATTTGATGTAACTACAAATGATACTGTTAATGAAACTCAAAATTCAGATGGTACAAAATCTTATACAAAAACAACTAAAGGTTCAGATGGTAAAGATAAAACTGTTAGTATAACCGCAGATGAATATGCAAAATATCACAAACAAGAGGATGGTTCTTATACTAAAACAGTAAGTAAAGGCGATCAAATGTACTATACAAACGGTACAGGTGCTACTAAAACAGTATATACAACACCATTAGGTAAAGTTGTTAATGGTGTAAACACCGCAGCAGCAGCAGGTACAGGTGCGATGAATGTATATAACAGTGTTGACTCTATGAAAGACTACAAAATCTTTGGCGGCGACGCAGACTACTCATATAACAAAGGTGGTAATAGCAACGATACAACATCTACTACATCATCTTCTACTGAAAAAACATCATCACGTTATTCAAAAGTTGATGCCGGTGATATAAATGTACGCGATCAATACTCAAAATATAAAAATATTACACTTCGCGGTTAATTTTCATAAAATAAATAAAAAGACAGAAGCAAAGCTTCTGTCTTTTTGTTTGTGGATTTGTAAATAAATTGCCAGCGCATTGTTAACATAATATAATCTATGATATGTTTAGGTATTATAAAAAATATGCTCCATATCTTTTTTTACTTCCCGCGGCTGTTGTTTTAGCGGTATTCTTTTTCATACCGTTTTTTCAAACTATTTATTTTAGCTTTTTAGATTACGGAAAAGATATTTATTCACCTGTTATGGTTGGATTGGATAATTATGTACAACTTTTTCATTCTGCTATTTTTTATAAAGTTATGCTGAATACTTTTTTGTATTTGTTTATTGCTGTTCCTGTATTGGCTATTGTTCCGTTATTCATAGCAATACTAATTAATCAAAAATTGCGTTTTTTAACTTTATATAAGATATTGATATACTTACCTGTAATTGTTTCTATTGTTGTTGCAGCAATTGCCTTTAAATGGCTATATGCACAAACGGGAATACTTAATTATTTTCTTGAAGTGTTTGGTCTAAATTCTGTCGGCTGGCTTACGGATACAAGATTTGCACTAATTTCTGTAATTATTGTTACAATTTGGAAGGGTATCGGATATTATATGATGATATACCTTGCTGCATTAATGAGTGTGCCAAATGAATTATATGAGGCATGTGATATTGACGGTGCAAGTTTTTTAAGAAAACATTTAACTGTTACAATACCTCATATAATGCCTACAATTGCGTTAGTAACTACGATTAGTGCTATTTCTGCGATGAAGGTTTTTGCTGAAATTTATGTTATGACAAAGGGTGGTCCTTTAAATTCAAGTAAAACAATTGTTTATTATATATATGAAAGAGCCTTTGAAAATCTTGACTTGGGATATGCATCTGCCCTTGCGGTGGTTTTATTAATTGTTGTTATGCTGTTTTCTTTAGTAAATATTTTGTTTTTTGAAAAAAATAAATACCAAGTTTAGTGATTATCTATGGTAGGATATACTTAAAGTTAGAGTTAGAGTTAGAACATTTTTTATGAGGTAACAATGGCTACAAAAAAAATTACAAAAAAAATTAAAAAAAAAATTACAAAAAAAGGAAATTATGATTTTATAATTGACGAAAATTTTCAAAATACGGTTTATTCTGTATCGAATAACAGTATCGCAAATGATGTTAGTTTTAATTTTACGTCTACACAGGAACTTAAAAATTACACTTTTGAAAAGCAAAATAATAATTTAATTTTATATTGTTTTTTTGCTGAAAAGTTTGTTACTGTTACGATTTCAAACTTTTATAAATACTATACGAATAACAATAATTTACTTTCTTTTAACAATATTGCAATTTCTCCTGAATATATTGAGTCTTATATTAGCAGTATTGATTTGGCAGGTAGTTTGTATCAAAACACAAGCTTGAAAACAGTAGTAAACCAAAAAGGTGCAAATTATTATAATCTTACGTCTATAAACAATGAAAGTAACGAAATATACGATATTGCGGGAAATGATACTTATAATGTCTGGAACGGCAATTCAGGTTGGATTTTTGATGATGAAAATTTTGAACCTGCAGCATATATCTATGATTATGCAGGAAATGATATATATAAAATTCATGAAAAATCAACTGTCGCAATAAATGATATTAAAGGGAATGACAAATATGACTTTTTAAATGGAAGTTACAGTGTTATTAATGATTACGCAGGGAATGATACATATAAAATGTCGTGTATTTACGGAACAACAATAAATGATTATAAAGGTAATGATGTATATAATAGTTATGGGGCTGTTTATGGTGATATTTCAAATATATATCACAAAACTTACATTAATGACTCTGCAGGAAATGATACCTATAATATTGTTCAAAATTGGCAGAATGTTTTTATAAATGATTATGCAGGAAACGATAAGTATAATTTTAATTCTTCTTTTAATCATATAGAAGTGGACGATAAAAAAGGAAATGATATTTATAAAATTATTGGTGGTATTGGACAAATATTTTTAACCGATAGACTTGGAAACGATAAATATGATATTCAAGGCGGATACTGGATTACAATAACAGATAACGCAGGCAATGATAATTACAATATTCAGACTATTAACTACAAATTATCAATAACAGATGAAAAAGGAAATGATAAATATACAATATCCTGTGTGGACGATGAACTTACGATAACCGATAATTCTGGAAATGATATGTATAATATTTCATCAAGTACAGATTTAATAATTGAGGATAAAGAGGGCAAAGATACATATAACATATTTGATAATAGAGATTATGTCAAAATTACGGACGGCGCGGAAAGTTCGACAAAAAGCGGTAATGATACTTACAACTTAAGTTATTTGCAAAATGCCGCAGGTAATACATATACAATGGGCGGCGTTATTAAAAATGGCGAGAATGTTATTACCGATTACTATGGCAATGAAAAATACAATGTTTCATGTTGTTATAGGCTTCAAATTAATGATAAACAAGGTAAAGATACGTATACAATCAATGATTCTTCCGAAGTCAAAATTATTGACGGAGTAATTGATGCAATTGATAGCGGTAATGATACTTATAAAATATCAAATACGACATCTTTATCAGTATGCGATTACATCGGAAATGATGTTTATGCATTAAGTAATGTTTTCAAACAAAATAACAATAATGTTATAACCGATTATGACGGAACGGATACCTATAATATTACAAGCAGTAATATTAGTATTATTGATAAAGGTGAGGATAATGATACATACATCATCAAAAATCTTAGCAGTATTGTAAAAATTAATGACGACGGTGGAAATGATAAATTGACGATTACAAGTTTAAATAAGAATAATGCCATATTTATGGCAAATTATGATTTATCAACGACGGGCATAAATTCAGATATTTCAAATGGCAGCTTGTTTATATTTGATAAAACGATGTCAGGATTTATTGAAATTGAAAACTTTTTCTCTACCGAAATAATTTCGGATAATGAATACATAAATACTGCGGATTTCAAAGGAAATGGCTATATAGAAAATATTTATGCAGGAAAAGTTAAGGAAAACTCTGTGATTGCGAACTATGCAAATAATATTGACGCTTTGGGGCAGGAAGTTGCAACTTGGTTAAGTTCGACAACTTTAGACAACTCCTACGACTCGGTTGCTGCAATATTAAATAGTGATTCTTTGTCAGATATATCTAAATTCATGACATTTATTGCACAAAGTTGAACTTTCGGTTAATAATTTGGATTTATCTTATGCAACAAAAAACTTTTTGCAGTTTTTGATGGAGAAAACGTAACAATAGCAATAAAAAAAGCGTTTCAACTTTGGTTAAAATCGCTTATTTAGAAAAAATGGGCCCGGAGAGACTCGAACTCTCACACATCGCTGCGCCAGATCCTAAGTCTGGTGCGTCTACCAATTTCGCCACAGGCCCATTGAATTGTTATTAAATTGTCAAAAATATTTTATCTGAGCCTTGCATTCTTGTCAATGTTTTGACAATTTGTGCGTCTACCACCTCTCGAAAATGATACTCAATCATTTTCTCGGCAGAATGCCACAGACCAATTTACAAATACTAAGTTATATCAAAATATATCTTTTGTCAATATTGTTTTTATGGTACAATTTTGAAGTACAAGAATCTGGAGCTTTTATGGCGGATATTTTTGAAGAATATAAAAATCTTAAATCTTTTGAAGTAGAATTTTTTGACGAAGTTTATATGCACAGAATTATGTGCAAAATTAAAAATATTGAACCTGAACGCATGCTTATTATGTCTGAAAATTCTAAAACAGGTGATATAAAACCTAAAGCAGGCACTAATCTTACTTTAAATGTTTATTCGGAAAACGGTATATATAACTCCTTATCCCGAGTTATGGAGGTCTTTGAAGAAGACGATGTAACTGTCTATGCAATTACATATCCCGCTCAAAATAAGGTTACGCAAAGACGTGAATATTTTAGAGCAAACTTAAAAATTCCTTACTCCATGACTGTAAAAAGAAAAGACAGAGAGGATACATTATCAGGAGAAACCGTTAATATTTGCGGTAAAGGTATCTGTATTCAAACAACTAAACCTTTTTTGCCGTATGACGAAATTCATCTTGAATTAAATTTTAAGAATAACACAATTAAAACAGATGCGGAATACGTTTATTCGCGTCCGTCTGTTGAAAACGGTCGTCCTAATTTTCAGCATGCCTTTGTTTTGACAACAATTGAACAGAAAGATATTGATTATATTGTTGGTCAATGCTTCTTATACCAATTGTCTTAAGCTTTTTAATCAGTTTTTTGACTTTACTGAAAATATCACTAATATATTAGTGTAGTTAATGTAGTAAAGGTACATAAGTTTATGAGATTATTGAACAGATTACAAATGCTCGAAGGTCAATACATGTTTATTAAATGGGTTGGCGGCTGCGAGTACGCAAAATTGGTTAATGTGGCATTAGATTTCTATGAATTTGATGTAATTGACATCGAAACAATGGAGTACAAAGAAACGGTCATGATTAGACCTGACCTGCTAATGGAGGTTACACTCGGCGGTGCTGATGTGCAAAGAGTGCTTGCGGAGATGTGCTGTAATATGCCGTCAGCAAGCAGAGATTAAATATTGAAACTCTTTCGGCTGCCTTCTTCGTGGTAAATTGTTCCTCCGCATATTGCTTCAGATACGGTAAGAACAAATTCACGACCCGCATCTATTTGCGCAAGTAAAAATTCTTTATTTGCACGGTGTTTTAACTTGAAAATAGCACTTTGCATTTTATTTTCAGGAACAAACAACGATGCAATTTCGTTATCAAGAAGTGCAGCCATTTCATCATCGTTATTTTTGGCTTGGCTTACAATGTCAAAGTAATCACCTTTGACTGACATAATTCTTCCTGAAAATAATGCTGGTTCTTTATCTCGAAATAGTGCCTGAGGTTTGAAGTTACAGCGCATTGTAAAACTGTATTGAACCCAAAATATATTTATAACAATCGCGGGAACTTTTGTGTCAATTTTTACCCATATATTTTCTGTAGCAACGCCCCTTGCAGCAAATGATTGCTTAATATTTTCAGTAAAATCTTTTGCTGTCGCTGCCATATTTGCAAAAATTTCACTGGAATTTTCATTTGCGTGTTGGTAGTCGCAAAATTGTTTATACATGTGAGCAGAAATTAGTGAAACTCGTTCCTTTATAATAGGAGAGTTTCTGAAGTTATCCGAATTATCAAAATTATTAAAACTGTTGCTCATTCTTATCCAAGTTTATTATAAACATGCTCTAACGTAAATATTATATATATTTAAGAAATTTTCATGAATACTAAAAACGGAGTATTTAATTTTATTTTAAAAATACGCCCGATGGGATTCAAACCCATGACCTTCAGGTTCGGACTCTGACACTCTATTCAACTGAGCTACGGGCGCTTAATTTCTTATTTATTATATTATTTAATAACAAATTTTTCAATTGTAACAAATTGTAAATAAATCATTTAAAACTCTAAAGTTTTCATTAAATATACCGATAGATATAGAGTAAGGGACAAAGGAAGAATAAGGAGTACCGCTTATGGGTATGTCATCATCACAAGCAAGATTATTATCAATCACAGCGAGAATAAACGATATAGAATATAAATCACAAAGTATATCAAATTCAAAGATAAGATCAGCAGATGAGTCAGAACAAGTAGCTCGTGAATATACACAAGCGTTGAACAAGACAAAATTAACATATAATTCATACGATGCATCAGGCAACGCGGTAAAATATTCAATTAATTCAACAAATTTATCAGGTGTAATG
>JAFVDH010000023.1 GCA_017478515.1 bacterium | reverse complement strand
GAGTGTGTAAAAAGCAGCCAAAATGTGTGAGATAAGATGATAGTTGAAAAATTTTAAAGCGGTCAAGTTTCTTGACCGCTTTCTTTTTAAAATTAAAATCGTATTTTTTATTCTTTTTTTGAATTCCACTTACTTATTGAATACACCAAAAAAAACATGTAACATTTTGTAAACCATGCCGAAACATGCTAGCAAAAAGTTTTTTTAGGGATTTTTAACCAAGTACTATGAAAACATTATTAAATACTTACAGACCGGTTCAATTTTCTTTCTCCGGCTTACAAACAAATCCTTTAAAAAAGAAAAATATTGAAAAAATGGAATGGCTTGAAACATCAGGAGATGGTTCATATGCCTCAGCAACAGTAGACGGTAACAACTCTCGTGTTTACCATGGACTTTTGGCATCCTCTAAAAATGCCCCTGTTGAAAGAAATATTATTCTTCAAAGAATTGAAGATGAAGTTTCTGTAAATGGCAAAAACTTAAAAATATCAAATGTTTCTTACGGAGGAATGAAAGAGGGTTTCAATAAGGACGAAATGGTTAAGATTAAAGACTTTACCACACTTCCTGTTCCGACATGGAAATACGATTTAGGCAAAGACAAAACTTTGAAAAAACAGCTTGTAATGCCTGAAAAAGTAGGCAACCCTGAAGTTGTAACAGGCTATACTTATGAAGCCCCTGAAGATGCTGAACCGATTACTATAAAAGTAAGACCGTTTGTTAACAACAGAAGTATCCACGGCGGCAATAACGGCGTAAAAGAATGGTACTATTCAAGAGGTACTAAAGGTGCAGTTGTTAATGCAAAAAGATGGGATAACAATGTTGAACCTACATATTTAGCATGGTCTAAACCAACAAAAGTAAATGATAAAGGTAATTTCTATAACGACTATTACTATCAAAGAGAAGCCGATAGAGGACTTCAACAAAAAGAAGACGGTGTTTACCAGCCGCTTGAGCTTGAAGTAACTCTAAAACCGGGAGAAACATTCTCTTTCATAGCGGCAACATCACCTGTAACAAGAGATGTAGACGTTAATAAAGAAGTTTCTAAAAAAGCCGACAGATTAGAAGGACTTTACAAACAATCAGGACTTCCAAGAAGTAAAACCATAGATAATCTTCAAAGAGCGGCAGACCAATTTGTTGTTCACAGAAATTCAATAAACGGTAAAACAATCATGGCCGGTTATCACTGGTTTAATGACTGGGGTAGAGACACAATGATTGCACTACCAGGTTTAACATTAACAACAAAAAGATTTGATGATGCAAAATCAATCATGACAACATTTGCGAAATATTCTCACAACGGAATGCTTCCAAATAATTTCCCTGAGGGCGCAAATGACAGACCGGGTTATAATACTCTTGATGCATCAATGTGGTGGTTTAATGCTTTAGATCAATATACTGAAGCTACAGGCGATAAAGCCGACATGAAATTTGTAAAAGAACAATATACAGCACTGAAAGATGTAGTAAAACACCATATGTACGGCAGAATGAGTGCAGATGAACTTGAAAAACAAAATCCTTTAATGAAAGGTATTGTTTCAAAAGGGCAGGGTAAATTACCTGTAGGTGATGGCAACAGCGGAATTGGCATGGATAAAGACGGCTTAATCACAGCTGATGACGGTCAATTAACCTGGATGGATTCGGCAAAATGGGATCCTTGGGCTAAAAAATCACATCCATACACTCCTCGTGACGGTAAAGCAGTTGAAATAAATGCTTTATGGTATAACGGATTAAGAGTTATGGCCGATTTAGCAGAAAAATTCGGAGAAAAAGAAAACGCTAAACAATATACCGAACTTGCGGATATAGTTAAAGGCAGTATGCAAAAATTCAAAAATCCTAAAGGCGGATTGTATGATTTAATTGAAACTCCAAACAACCCTGAATACAGAGCAAACAGAGGACAGCAAGTTCGTCCTAATCAGGTTATTGCAGCATCTTTAAAACATAGTGCTTTTGATAAAGAAACACAAAAAGATATTGTTAAAACCGTTGAAAATAAGTTATTAACACCATACGGATTACGTTCATTAGCACAGGATGAAGACGGATATTCTCCATACTATCCTAACGGAAACGGCGATACTCGTGATGCAGTTTACCATCAAGGTACTGTATGGTCTTGGCAAATAGGACATTTCTGTGACGCATACTTAAACGCACATGGAAACACTAAACAAGCTAAAGAAAAGGTAACTGAATTTATAACGCCATTACTTGACCATATGTCAGGAAAAGTTGAAAAACACGCTGACAGCGGATGTTGTATCGGTGGTATAGCAGAAATCTTTGATGCAGAGGGTGATTTCCACTCTAAAGGTACGGTAAACCAAGCTTGGTCAGTTGCCGAAGTTTTAAGAACTTATGATAAAGTTAAAGATGTAGCTAAGTTCGAATAAATTTAAATTCACAAATAAAAAAGAAAGGGACAAAATAATTTTTGTCCCTTTCTTTTCATTAAAAATTTTTACTTTATTATTCTTTCTATATTATTTCTATAAGAATGAAAAAATATTAATACCGGAAAAAGACTAACAATCATTAAAACTAAAAATATAAGCCACAAAAAATTTTCACCAAATGTAGACAATGAAATTATAAAAAATAAAAGCATAAAAAAGAACATTGGAATTGTAGTAACTAACCCTATTATAATAGAAATCATTTCTTTTTTATCAGTATTAAAATTAAATTTTTCTTTTTCTTTTATATTTTGCAAAAACTTAAATATACTTTTCATTATACTTTCTACCAATGTTTATAGCGTATTGTACCGTTATGATTTAATTATCTAAATATTATAATTTTTTTAAATTTAACTTTTTAAACACAATTAATAGTGCTTATATAGCAGTGGTGCTTATAAAGTATACAATATAAAATTAAGAAATGTCAAGCTTTAAAGAAGAAACATACCGAACGATAGGTAAAAATGTAAGAAAATATCGAAAAGCATCAAAGATATCTCAAGAGAAATTATCCGAAATTTTAAACGCAAATTCTAAATTTATAGGACATGTTGAGCGATTTGAAAGATATATAAGTTTAAAAAAGCTTATAGAACTTGCAGAGTATTTTAATATATCAGTTAAAGATTTTTTTGAATAGAAAAAAAAGAGCAAATAACAAGGCGGATTTTGTGTAAACACAAAATCCGCCTTGTTATATATATTCGTCATTTTTACTCAAAGTGAAAGTAAATATTAAAAAACCATTATTAATTTTACTTAGTTTCCTGAAGTTCAGCTGTTTGAACCTGTTCTTGAGGCTGTTGAATAGAGAATTTAACTTTAAGATGAGGTTGTTCAACTTGTTGCACTTGAGGTTCTTCATCTTTATGTCTCATTTTCTTTATTTTATTAATAATAGCTTTACCAGCCTTATATATAGCAGCAATACCTACTGCTGCAAATAAAACAGTATTTGATGTATCTGATTTTTTATTTTCATTTTTTTCAGAAAAATCATTTACAGCTTTAGTGTCTTTTGATGTATTATCTGTCACAACAGGAGTTGTATCTTCTGCAACAGGATTTTCTATGGTTCTAGTTTCAGTTTTTTCTTCTATAGGATTCGTTACAGGAGATTTATTTTCTGATGGTTTTTGAGTTTCTACAGGATTAGAAAGCTCTGTTTCTTGGTTTTTTGGCTCTGATACCTCAGGTTCTTTTTCCTTTAAAATATCTTTGAACTTATCTAATTTTTCCAAAAGCGGTTTCAAATTAGTATTCAATTCTGTTCTTTTAGCGTTTGCTTTATTTGTATCGTAGCTAATTTTAGCAACATCCATACCTGATTTTGCTCTAACAGCTTGTGCTAAAATTTCAGGCATATTTAACGCAAAGCTGTTCTTATCTTGCAATGCTCTGTAGTAGTCATCTTCATAATCATTATCTACACGCAATTTCCAGTTTGTAGGTTTATCCTGACCACCGTAGTTATAAACCTTATCAATACCGAAGAAATCAACAAACATCATTTGCAAGTTTTTAGAACTTCTGAACAATTCGGTAAATTTAGCCTTTACTCTGTCTTGAGGACTGTTAATGATTTTATCTTTATATTCTTGTCTTTCTTTTCCTGTTGCAGGGTCAGGATTTAGGTAACCTGATAAGTAGTCTACATTCCAAGCATCAGAATTTTTTATCCAATCATTTTTAATCATTTTTCCTGCAGGTTCAGAGTCGTGAGAACCAACAAGAGTCCAGTTATCTTCAGGAGCGTTTTCAGCTCTTCTCCATTGAGTTTGAGTTATACCAGGAAGATGTTCCTGACCATGATAAACCTCTCCAAAAGCTTGAGTTTCTGAGCATAAATCTTCCCATACAGCTTCGTTTTTATTTACGCCGTATTCTTCAAACGTAGGAAGAACTATTTTCTTTAATACTTGTTTAAAGTTACCTTTAGGGTCAATGTCATGCATATAAGAAACATTATTTGCCCAAAGTCTGTCACGTCTTACACCGCCGTGTTCGTCTTTAACAACTGTATCTTCTTTGTAAATATAAGGGTCAACCAAACCTAAAGCGTGGTCAATTCTTACATTATCGTAATTTTTTAGAGAATAAGCGATTTTTTCTTTTAAAACTTTACCGCTTTCGCCTAAAGAACCATCATCGTTCAACAATTTTTTAGGGTCAAGAACAGGGATACCCCAAGTTTGAGGGCCATTACCAGCACCACCGTAAGGACAGCCTAATTTCCAACCTTTTAAAAATGCACCTTGATTTGCCCATACGTCGCTTTGATTAAAACCTACAAGCAAATCACCGATATAGTTAAAACCTATTTCTTTTCTGTGATTGTTATTTTCTTTCATTTGTTTATCGGCAATAAATTGCGTAAATATATTTTTACCAATTTCTTCTTTGTGTTGAGATTTTAATTCTTTGTAACGTTCTTGAGCTTTTTTATCGCCTGATTTCAAACCTTGAGGCAAGTTTTTATCAACTTCGTTCCATTTTTCAAAATCTCCTGTGCCGTTTACTTTTGAAAGAACTTTATACAAACTGTCATTTTCTACCCAAGCTTTATTTTCTTTTTTGAAAGCTTGATATTCTTTGTTTAATTTTAAAGCATCTTTATCTCTCGATTTAACTTTTGATTTAAAAGTATCATAAGCTTCAGTCATAGCTTTGTCATATGTAGAGAAAGCTAAATCAAAATCTGTATAGTTATAATTTTTATCTTTAGAGTCTTCATTTTTAGTAGTTAATTCTCTATAAGACTTGTCTGAAAGGATATTTGCATAATCATCAGACTTTAGAGGTTCTAAATCTATAAACAATTGGTTTTTAGCAAATACTTTAGCGATATAAGGAGAATTATCTTTTTTACCTATTTCACCGCCCGGGCCAAGCTGAATTGCGTTAAAGCCGTTCAACTTCAAGAAATCAACAAATTTATCCGCACCTTTTGAGTATGGCGAACCAATTGAAGTATCACGTTTTTCTGACGGGAAGCTTGAACCGTGGATAATCATTGATAAATTTTTAACACCTAAATAATCCAAAGCCTCATGGATTGTTTTTGTGTACTCAGGTTTTTCTGTTTCTTTTAATTTTCTGCCAAAATTTACGTTATTGTTACGATTTGGTCTTATTGGATTTGATATTGCACTAACTTTCATATTAGCATGAAATCACCTAAAAATATTTATTGCTAGCATGACGTACAAAATACACCATTTTTGTAACAATTCTTTACCTGTTTTTGCAAATAAAATTTTGCTCTGAAATATACATGTACAAGGCCTTTAATCCCTGTTCAATTGTTGTGAAATTAAAACCTTTTATTTCTTTTAATAAATTTGAATTATCGCCTGTATATTCATGCCCTAAGGTATCAGTTTTTATAGTTATTTCAGACTTAAAGCCGCTTATTTCATTTACTATATTTGCAATTTCAAGCAAACTCACGGATTTTTCCGGTGTAACATTCAGAATGTTATTTTTCGGCTGATTTAAGATAAAATATTCGACAATTCTGCATAAATCGTCAACAAATAAGTAATCAAAAACAACATTTTGATTAATTTCAATTTTTTCATGTTTCAAATTCTGAGTTATCGCATAAGTCGGGAAACGTGAAGATTTTTCGTTATAGCCGTAGCATGCAAAAATATTTAAGCATAAAACATCCGAACAATTACGAATTTTTTCGGCAATAAGCATTTTAGATTTGCCGTACAAATCTAATGGTAAAAAATCACCTATTGATTTTTCATTCACCTTATGAAGATTTTGAGATTTTCCATACATCGCCCCAGAGCCAAACAAAATAACTCTTGTGTCGTCTCTTTTTGCAGACAGAATATTTTCAACCATTTTCAAATTATCTTCTACGGTTGTGTCCTTATCCTCCAAACCTCTTGCTCCGCCAACAGTTCCGCAATGAATTACAAAATCAATTTTATTTTGGTCAAAATATTTTGACACTCCATGCTCATCGGTGCAATCCAATTCAAAACTTCTCGGAGTCAAAAGATTATATTTGTCTTTCAAATATTTTTTCAGGTTTCCGCCGACAAATCCGCCAGAACCTGTTATCAAAACGGTTTCAACAGTTTTTGACATATCTTATACCCTCAAAGCATATTTATTACTTATTTTTACAGCCGAAAACATCTTTTTATTTATACCTTGTGTCTTTAAAATATGCTTTATTTTTTTAAATTCCTTCAATGTAAATAAAATAACATCAAAATCAATATTTTTAAGCTCACTTGGAGAAATTGGTTTTAAATTGTAAAAGAATTCATTACTATTTTCATTTTCAAATTTTTTATCACAAATTCCTACAATATTAAAATTAGAAAAATTATAATTTGCCAATAAAACCATTGAAGTTAAACCTGCACCATAAAGTAAAATTTTTTTATTCTTTAATTTTTTTGATAATCGGTCAAGATATTTTTGTTCATTTATAGTTTTAAGATATTCTTCCCATTCTTCTTTATATCTTATAAACCAATATTTATAATTTTTACGTGATAGTTTTACAAGAATATATGCAAAAATAAATTTAACTTTTTGTTTAAAACTCAAAATTCTAAATATTTGTTTAAGATTATAAAAATAATTATCTCTCAAATATTGATTGTATATAACAATTGTTTTAAATAAATCAAATAAAGATTTATGAAAATGTCTAAGTCCGTCAATAATTTCAATTTGTTTTTTTCTCTCTTTAATAAGTTCAACAGAATTAAAAAATCCAACAGACCAAAATAGCATTTTGCGAGAGACAGGAATTTCATCATAATCCATATCTCTAACATACATCGTTTTCAAATCAGGGTTAATTCCAATATTCACAATATCTTTTTTTACAATATAAAAGCGATTTTTATCATTAATATTTTTGGCAATTAAAGCTAAATGCGGAAACAAATTTCTAATATTATCATACATATTTGCAACAACAGTATCTGTAATAATTTTAGTCTTGTAGATACAAGCTGGAGCAAAATTTACTTGATGAAAAATTTCAGAATCAGTATTTTTGCATGATTTTGTCAAAATACAGTCAAAATTGTTATTTATTGCATATTCAACTTCATGCCAACTATCCCAATTATAAGTATCATTATCACATAAAAGCCAGATATAAGCTTTATTTGAATATTCAGTATACGCTTTTACAATATTAGCTGTACCACCGATATTGTATTTATGTCTTACGTGTTTCAAATTAGGATATTTTGAACAATACTCATGCATAAGTTCAGCCGTACCGTCAGTTGAATTATTATCCAGCACAGTTATGTCAAAATCCCTTATCGGCGAGTTTTCCGCAAAAATTTGCAGCAAAGTCTTTTCCAAAAAATCTTTTCGGTTGTAAGTTATTAAAACTATATCTAATTTACTTTTTATAGTCATATTTAAATTCTACAATTAAACTAATCAAATACAAAATGTCTTAAAACAATTAAATTTTTTATATTAAAAATTATTCTTAAAGGTTGTTTAAAGATAAACCATAACCAAAATTGAATTTTTCTTTTTAATTTTAAAGATTTATATATTATATAAAAATAATGAAAATCATTTTTATTTAAATATCTTGAACATATATCTGCATAAAAATTTATCCAAGATCCATATATATCTTTATACAAAATAGCTTTTTCAACATATTCTTTTTGATCTGCCTTACTTTTTAAATGAGAAATAATATCAACAAACCCGAGAATCCAATTACGTTTTCTTAATCTATCTGTTAAATTATTGTATTTTGCACCTCTTGAATAAGATGCCTCATTGCTTGAAATATTTCTATGCAAACCATTATCTACAATTTGTTTTGATAAAACATGCATTGATAAATCATTATTCATGGCATAAATAGATAAACACAATTGTGGAAACAAAGTATAAAGAGATTCATACATTGTAAAAATAATATCAAAAGTAACGTATTTTGTCTTAAAAATTACTGCCGGAACAAATGTCATTTGAGGCAAGCAGTAGTATGAATTACTTATATCATTATTCGGATAGCAATAATTACTTACACAAATAATATCTTTATCTTCCAAAACGGCTTTTTCAACTTCTGCCCAATTTGAGAAATCGAAAGCATCATCATCACATAAAACCCAAGCATACTCTTTTCCACAAACACCGGCAAGCTCATAAGCTTTGCAAAGATTGACTCCGCCTCCAACATTTAATAAATTCTTTATGTATTTAATATTTGGAAAATCTTTTTGATATTTTTCTACAACTTGATTTGTATTATCCGTTGAAGCATTGTCTAGAATAGTTATATCAAAATCTTTTATTGGAGAATCTTTAGCTAAAATTTGCTCAAAAGTATATTCCAGATTTTTCGCTCTGTTACACGTTATTAGATATATTTGTAATTTATTTTTTATGCTCATAAATATCTTTCATTTACATTTTTAAATAATTCTGACATATATTTTGGATATTTTTATAATAGCATACACTAAAAATTTTATTTTTTTTAAGCTTTTTACAAAAATTTGCTTTATATTTTCAATACATTTTTTTAGTTTTTCTTTTCTAATATTTACATAGTAATCTTTAATAAAATTAATAGTATATTTTGTTATGTCATCTATATCATTAACTTTATTAAAAAATTCAAAAGTTATTCCCTCATTTTTATATTCTTCAAATTTTTCTTTCAAATAATTATACAGAAAATCTTCTTTATAAAAATCTTTTTCAAAAATAATATAATGTGTTAAATACCAATATAAAATATTATTTTTATTTTTTTTAGGTTGATTTAAAACTTTTTCTAAATCTTCAATACCCTGCCCATCTTTAAACCAATCATTATAGGTTTTTACAAGAGACAAAACAGGTTTGTCCCAAAATAATGCCATTAAACCTGTTTTTGAAGTAAGATTCAAAACTGCATCAACATATTTAAAATAATATATTGAATTATTAGCATAACCAGTACTATCTGTTTCTTTTAAATATATAAAATTAGAATATTTGTTTTTAAGATAAGTTATGTCTTTTTTATCTAACGTTAAAAGTTAAAACATAATCATGTTGAGTAACAAACACGCCAATGTTTTTAGGTATTTTAGACATTATAACATCAACCATTTTTAAACTTGAACCATATAAACTTTCATTAAATAATGTATATGCTTCATCTCCACTTAAAGGTAATAATACCAGTTTTTTAAACTTCTTTTTATAATATTTTATTTTACTTTTTATTTTTGAATGTTTGTCTATTAGTTTGGTAATATCTTTTTTAAAATTATTAAGTTTTAAATTATCTTTTTTAGAAATAGGTTTATTAATAATAATATTTTTAAATCTTAATGGAAAAGATTTTATAACATGATTAAAAGGTTCATAGACCAGAGTTCTTTCAAAAGGAGGTCTTGAAAAGATTGAATTATCTTGTGTTAAACATAATACACTTGGAAAAATATTTCTCCAAATAATATTTGTAGAAAAATAACCATGTCCAACAATAATGTCAGGAATCCAATCTCCAAATTTGCTTTTATAAACATCTCTTAATTTATCTGTTTCTATTTTACTTAATTTTTGAAAATGAATTTTTTTATAAATTTGTTGAAAAGTTAGGTTTTCATCAAAAATATATTTCATATCACTATCAGTTAAAGGTTCTATATGAATATTTTCAAATAAATTTAGAGCTAAATTTTCATTATAATATTTTTCATATAATAAAAATTTTATCTCAACTTTATCTTGTGGTAAATTTGCACAAAACCATCTATAAAAATGGTCATACGTAGCATAAAGAGGAAGTTCTAAATTAAAGAAATAGAATAGTAAAATTTTCATATTAATAAATTTTCCTCAAATTCTTCTCTTGGTAAAAACGGATACATGTCCTCCAAGCTGGCCGAAATCATCGTGCCGTCTTCAAGTTTTCTTGACGATAGTTTTGGTGCGAAAGCATACTCTTCCTCTGTCATAACTTCACACAATATTGCTCCATTATAATCTAAAACTTTTTTTATATCTTCTTCCATTGTTACAGGATTAAATATTCTTACAGAATTTATTCCAAACGCTTCTCCAATTTTTACAAAATCAGGAACACTTACTCCGCTATCCACTCCTGAACCTGTCATATTTCCGTTAAAGAAATTCCTTTGAGTTTGTCTTATTGAGGAATATCCGTTATTATTTATTACAAATAATTTTATCGGCAGATTATTATGCTTTATTGTTTGCAATTCTTGAATATTCATCATTATAGAGCCATCACCCTCAAGGCAAATAACATTTCTACCTTTCGCCTCATAACAAGCACCGATTGAAGCCGGTAATCCAAATCCCATTGAGGCATTTCCGCTGTTCACTATAAATCTTTGTCCTTCTTTTATAAAAGCATTTTGAAATGAACATACAGAAGCTGAACCGTTTGTTGATACATAAATATCATTTTCTTTCATACACTTTGTTAATGTATAAGTAAAATAATAAGGATTAATCTTTTCACCTTGCTCTTGTTCTTTATAATTTTCAAAACAATATTTATTCTTCAAGTTTTGACAAAATTCAAGCCATTTATTATCTTTATTTTCCTGTGTTACTAAATTTTTTTTACTCAACAACTCAGGTAAAAATTCTTTTAAATCAGCACAAACAGCTAAATCAGGCTTAACAAGAGGTTTTTCAAGTTCTGCCCTATCAATATCAACAACTATTTTATAAGCATTTTTTCCAAAATTTTCCCAATTGTAACTTACCTGTCTTACATTATTTCTTGTCCCCAAACACAAAATCAAATCTGCATTTTGCAATGTAAAATTACCTGCTCGTTGACCTATTGTACCAATTCTTCCTATATAATTTTTATCATCAGCCGGCATTAAGTCATAACTGTTTAATGTAGTAACAACAGGAATATCAAGATGTTTAACCATCATTTTAAATTCTTCTATCATGCCTGAAAGTCTTATACCATGTCCTGCAATTATTAACGGTCTTTTTGAGGAATTTAATTTTTCTATAACATCATTTATTGCTAAATCGTAAACAGGTTCAGAATTTGGAGTAAATTCAATTAAAGCTTCCTCATCAATCATTGATGATTGAACATCAATCGGCACATCAATCCAACAAGGTGCAAATCTTCCATGTGTTGCCATATATATTGCTTTATCAATATGATATTTAATTTCTTTTGGTTCTTTGACACAAACAGCATATTTTGTTAACGGTTTAACAACAGATATAATATCAACTTCCTGATCACCTAATTGTCGAATAGGAGAATTGCAATTATCAAGCATTGTTGCACGTTTTACCTGTCCGGAAATATACAAAACCGGAACACTATCTGTCCATTGACCAAAAACGCCATTTAAACAATTTAATCCGCCGGGGCCTGTTGTAACATTAACTACCGCCAACCTTTGATTAATTCTTGCATAACCCTCGGCAGCCATAGCACAACCTTGTTCATTATGATTGCAAGTGTAATTAATTTCTTTACCCAAGCTGTCATTCAAGTGCATAGCTCCACCGCCTGATACCATAAAGAATCTTTCTACACCATGTTCTTTTAGTCTTTTAGCTATATAATCAGATAACTTTATCATTTTGGTACTCCGTATAAAATAGTATCAAATATTGTATTTGTATAATGTCTAAGGAAAAATTTATAATCTAAATCCTCCGTACAAAACTGTTTCAAAGACTGTAGTTGTGTAGTGGCGTAGTTTAAAGCCTCTAAACATGCCACCGAATTATCAAGGGTTTTGCCGTATATTATATTTAGTAATAATTCCGGTATCTTCCAGATATCTTCCGGCTTATGATATACACATATTGCAAAAGGAGAACCGTTTTTTAACAACCTCTTTGCACCATTTATTGCTTCAATCTCAGCACCCTCTATATCAAGTTTTATAAATGCTCTGTCTTCTTTCACAGTATCATCAAGGCTTACACATTCTATTGAATCTTCTCCTGCTTCTGAAAAATGAGAGCCAAATGTACCATTTGAATCAAAATTTAATACTTTATTTTTGTCTGATATTCCATATGGCAAATATTTAATATTACTGAAATCTTTTAAATTTTCTTTTGCTTTTGAAAGAGAATTTTTATCAGGCTCAAAAAAATAAATTTTTTCAAATTTATAACCGCAATTCACCGCTCTTAAAACTGTATCTCCATCAAAAGCTCCTCCGTCAATAAATATCTTTTCATCTTTAGGCATAAAATCTTCAAAATATTCCCTATTTATATCATCAGCAATTTTTGAATATAAATCTATGTTATAAGTTTTACGAAATTCAATAATTGTATCTAATACTTCTTTTGATTTTTCATCAGCAAGAATATTTCTTACTTGTTCATATTTTTCTTTATTATTTTTATAATCTTCTTTTAAACCTAAAAATGCCTGATTAAAGTTTTGCAATTCCGGATACATAAGTGTCAAATCAGCAAAAGTTATAACATTTTTAAAGCCTAAAGCTTTTAATTGATGAGTTAAATCATACATATAATTTATGCTTGCAATTACAGCTATTGAATCTTTATCTATAATAATTTCAGGTCGAAAAACATTTTCCCCTGTTTTTATGTTATCTAAAAACCCCATAAAACATAAATTTGTATCACTTTTAAAAAAGTCATACAAATACTTTCCTAAAGTTCCATAACTAACTATATAATATTTTCCAAATAATTTATTCATAACTTCTTTCATTTTATAAACTTATATTTATAAACCTCTATTATATATTTTTTTCTTCAAATTTTCATCATACGCATACGGAGAATCTATGTCATCAATCATAATAGGTGCATCTTTTTTTACTTCATTGATTAAAACTTCGCCGCTCATTAATTCTCTACATGAAATTTGACCTTTTTGAAGCGGAATTGCTAAGTAAACATCTTCATCAGTCAAAACATCACCTTTTTTAAAATCACGTTTTGCATATACGCCTCTTACAAGAGCATTTAGATACTCGGTTTCTTTTTTAGGAGGAATTCTTTTTGTATCACCAGAACCTCCGCATAATTCTTTTGCTTTTTGATAAGCTTTTACCCATCTATCCAAATCTTTTGGTGTTGAACAATACGGACTTACCGGATAATCTTCACTTTCTATATCAATATGTCTTTCAAAGGTTCTTGCACCTTTTGCATAAGCTATTAACATTGCTGATTCTATATCATCATTTCTTTCGTGAGTTGAAAATCCTATTATATTATCTGGATATCTGTTTTTTAGAAAATCTATTTGATTTAAATCAAGTTCATCCTTTTCGCTTGGATAAACTGCTACACAATGATTTATCGCAAGTGGTATTCTTCTGTTTTCAAAGAATTTTACCAAATCATCTATGTCTTTTAATGAAGAACCGCCTGTTGAAACTATTACAGGTTTTCTTGCAGTTGCGATTTTTTCTATTAAAACCCAGTCATTTATATCGGAAGAGGCAATTTTTATTATTTGTACACCCAAATTTATACACATATCCACGGATGCCTCATCAAACGGGGTTGACATTGTTATACATCCCGCCTTTTTAACGGCCTCTACCATTTGTCCGTATTCATCATAAGACATTTTTGTTTTCATTGTTTTATTTATGTATCTTATGTCATCTCTGCCTTTAAAATCTTTGTGAATAAAATTATCTACATCCCTAAATTGCAATTTTATTGCGGCTTTTATGTTATTAAATCTTACTATTCTCGAAAAGTCAGAAATTATTTTTTTGCCTCGTTCCACATCTCCCCAATGATTGTTGGCAAGTTCAAGTACAAATAACTCTTCAAATATATTGTCTTTCATTTTTATTCCTTTTATTTCTTTTCTTCTACAAACTTATGAATTAAATCAGAAGTTTTGCTTAGTTCTTTTTTACCCAACGCAGGATATATGCCTACCCAAAAAGTATTGTTCATTATAAATTCTGTATTAGGCAATTTTTTGTAATCCTCTTCCGCTAACTTGTCAGAAATCAAAACAGAAGAATTATTAATTTTTATTTCTACACTATTTTCCGTAAACATAGGCTGTCTAAGAATATTTCCCGCAAATAATTGTCTTGTCCCGACTCCGTTTTTTTCCAGATATTCTATAAGCTCTTGTTTTGTAAAATTTTGATTTTCTTTTACGGAAATCAAAAAACCAAACCAAGAAGACTTAGTATTTTCAGTAACTTTAGGCAAAATTAAAAACTCTTTTAAATCAGCTAATTTTTTCATTAAATACTTAGCATTTTTTTCTCGCTGTTTCAAAAATTTTGGAAGTTTTTCAAGCTGCGACAAACCAATAGCTGCCTGCATATCAGTAATTTTAAGATTATAACCCAAATGAGAATAAGTATATTTATGGTCGTAACCAAAAGGAAGCTTGCCAAATTGTTGAGAAAATCTTTTACCACAGACATTATCACACCCTGTAGGGCACTCGCAGTCTCTTCCCCAATCTCTAAAGGATTGAATTATTTTTTTCAAATCTTTGTTATTTGTTACGACACAGCCGCCTTCGCCCATTGTTATGTGATGTGCCGGATAAAAGCTAAAAGTACCAATATCACCGATTGTACCGGCTTTTTGTCCTTTATATTCCGCACCTAATGCGTCACAGCTGTCTTCTATTAACCATAGGTCATGTTTTTCACAAATTTCTTTTATTTTTGATATTTCAAACATATTTCCCAGTGTGTGAGCGGTAATTATAGCCTTTGTTTTATCGGTTATAGCGTTTTCTATTTGGGACACATCTATGTTATAAGTTCCGATTTCACTGTCCAAAAATACCGGTACAAGCCCGTTTTGAACTATCGCATTTATTGTTGTAGGGAACCCTGCCGCAACTGTTATGACTTCATCTCCCTTTTTTAAGGCTCTTTCACCCAGTTTTGGAGAAGTTAATGCAGAAATTGCAAGCAAATTGGCTGATGAACCACTCGTTGTTGTAAGGGCATATTTTACATTTAAATATTTTGCAAATTCCTTTTCAAATTTTTGGTTAAATCTTCCCGCAGTAAGCCACATATCCAATGATGCATCGATAAGATTTTTTAAATCTTTTTCATCCAAAACCTTACCTGAGGCAGGAAAGTAATTTTTTCTTTTTTTGTTTTTTATTATCAGCTTAAAATATATATCTGCAAAGACTTTTATCGTATTTCTTAAAAATTTTTCCATAACTATTTTTCCCAACTTGGTGCGAACTCTTCACCTGTCTGTATAAATGCAGTTTTGTTATTCCAATTGGCATGAGAAGATTGATAACATCTTTTGCAGCCCTCGCACATTTTTTCGTTATTTACAGAGGCTCTAAACTCTTGAAATTCTTTACTGTTCCACATTTCGTCAAATTGCTTGTTTGTGTCATATTTAAAGAATTTTAAAGCATTTGATTGACATGGTCTTATGTAACCGTCAGAACCCACAAAAAAGTCTCTCCAAGCTACAAAACAGTCTTTGTGAAGTTTTTCGCCCGCTACATCTTCTCCTTGAAGATATGGTAATTTTAGTTTTATATTTAATTCTTGAGCTGTTTTTTCCGCATTGTCAAAGATTTGTTTGACTTTTTCTTTTTTATCGTAAAGAGTTTCCTCCAATAAATTGTCTGAAAACACTGTTAAATAAACACCCTTAACCTCTTCAAGACCTATTTCCGATGCTAATTTTACTAACTCAGGCAACTCTTCTATATTTCGGTCAAACATCGTCATTACAAAATTCATATAAGGATATTCCAAATTATTTTCTTTTTTTATTCTGACGATATCCTTTAATTCTTTAACAATAAAGTCTAAATCAGAATTAACTCTTATGGAATTATTTGTTTCAGGCTTAGCACCGTCAAGACTTATTGCCATTATGTCCACATGGTATTTAAAAAGAGCATCTTTTATTTTATCAAGTTTCATTCCGTTAGTAACAAAATATTTTTTAACAGGATATTTGTCTAAAAATTCAAGGATTTCTTCAAATTGAGGATGCAGCGTTGGTTCGCCCCACCCAAATAATGTAACCTCTTCAACCTCATTCAAAATCGGAGCAAGATTTTTTAAAATATTTATATCAAATGTTGTTAAAGAAAAATTAGCCTCATCTCTTCCGCACATTATACATCTGAGATTGCAAGCATTTGTAAGTTCAAGAACTAATCTTTGCGGCTTTGAATTAATAATTGTATTTTTTTCTGCCATTTCTTTTTGATTTAAAGTTGTATTTTCTTGCTGTTCTTTTGTCAAAGGCTTAACCTGAAGTAAACCTGTCGTTTTTGCTCTTAATAACATCTTCTATTTTTCCTTATTCCATAATGCCCAAGGGGCTCTTCCATTTATCCACATATCTGTTAATTCACGCTTATCTCTCAATGTATCCATCGGCTGCCAAAATCCGTAATGTTTATAGGCATTCAATTCATTTGCTTTTGCTAAACTTTCAAGTGGTTTCTTTTCAAATATTATATCTTCACCATCATCGATATAGTCAAAGATTTCCGGCTCACAGACAAAAAAGCCTCCGTTTATCCAGCTTTCTTCACCTTTTGGTTTCTCCATAAAAGAAGTTATCATATCGTTTTCTTTTATTACCAACGCTCCGAAACGTCCTGCCATTTGAACTGCTGTCATTGTTACGTGTTTTTTTGATTGAATATGAGAATTAATCGTCTCAGGAATATTCACATCCGCAACTCCGTCTCCGTAGGTTAGAAGAAATCTTTCATTTCCTATGTGTGATTGTGCCTTTTTTATACGGCTTCCTGTCATTGTTTTTTCGCCTGTATAAAGCATTGTTACTTTCCATGGTTCTTGTCTAGTTTTATGAATTTCCACACTGTTTTCTACCATATCTACTGTTATATCGGAATATCTTGTATAGTAGTTTATAAAGTAATCCTTTATTACATGCGATTTATAGCCCGTTAATATTATAAAATCATTAAATCCATAATATGAATATATTTTCATAATATGCCAGAGTATAGGTCTTCCGCCTATTTCTACCATAGGTTTCGGCTTTAATTCGGTTTCTTCGGATAATCTTGTTCCAAATCCGCCTGCTAAAATTACTACTTTCATCTCGATTTTAGCTCCTGACTATTTCCATATTTCTTTTACAAGTGTCCAAAAACTTTTTCTTACTAACGGTTTTATCTTTATTTTAGTGCCCTTTAGCAAGTCATCGTGTAAATATTCAAAAATATTTATATAAAATTTCGTTGTCATTATTACGTAATCAGGATTAAGTTCTTTTATTTCAGCGGGTTTACAGGTTTTGTACCCCAAATACTCAGAAACATTCGCATTTTCAAACTTTTTATCGCAGAGTGCGATAACGTTTATATCGGAAATATCAAAATACTTTTTGATTAATTCCAAATAAACTCCCGCACCGTAAAAAACAATTTTTTTATTTCTTAGTTTTTTTAATACTTTCGGCAAAGTTTTATCAAACTCTTGTTTATAAAGATAGTTCAAATTCGACTGTTCATCTTTTACTTCTTCGTTAAAGACGGTTCTTATATCTTTATCTTTAATATTCAAATCCTCGTATAAATATTTTAAAATAGGTTTTGAATACTCATTTGTTATTAATATTACGTCATAATCTTCATTAACAATTTGTGCAGGTGCAATTGTTCTAATTCCTGAAAATTCTTTCGGGCATTCACATTCAGCCTCGCAGGTACACTCGAATTTTTTATCGGCTATTGCAACTATATTCAAATTATTTTTAAAATCATAAGTCTCGTTTAATTTTACAAAGCCCTCTCCTGCTCCGTACAAAATAACCCGTCTGTTTTTTATTTCACCCATTGACCATAAAAGGTCATCATCAAATTTTTTAGTTTTTGTTTTTATTTGAAAATATTTACTTAACACGACGCTCTCCTTTTGATTTTAAACCAAACGTATAATACTCCGTTCTTTTTTATAATTATAAAATAAAAATACTGATTTTAAACGGTCAAAAATTCTGCAAGTTTAGGAACATCTGTTAATTCATAAAACATTGACGCCGCATTTTTAAATTCAACAGGATTTGCACTTACGTAAAACTCTTCATCATCCTTGTTTTCAGCAGCATTTAGCAAATTATTTTTTTCCAAATCGTATTTTACGTAATTAGAAAAAATAATGGCAGGGTCAATAAAAATATCATTTCCGAGAATATCTGATAAAATATTTCTCAAATAAGGATAATGCGTACAGCCCAAAACTATTTTATCAGGTTTGTTTTCCATCATTAAATCAAGATATTTTTTGACACAAACTCTCGTTGACTCATATTGCTCCATACCTGACTCAACAATTTTAACCCATTCCGGGCATGCTATTTCAAAAACTTCCATCTCATTGTTATACTTGTGAATTTCACGACTGTATATGTGAGAATTTATCGTAACGGGAGTTGCAAAAACTCCTAACTTTTTTATCTCCAATAAAGATAAAACATTTGCACATGACTGAACTAAAGGATAAATTTTTACATCATATTTGTCCTTTATAGACTCGTACGCAATGGCAGACGTAGTATTGCAAGCCATTACAACAGCTTTTACATCCTTTTCCATAAAAAAATTAAAAATATTTTCAGCATATCCGATAAGCTGTTCTTTTGTCTTTTCGCCATAAGGGCTGTTTTTCAAATCGCCATAGTATATATAATCCTCATTAGGCATGAGCTTTTTGAGCTTTTCATAAACAGTAAGCCCGCCTACTCCTGAGTCATATACAGCTATTTTTTTATTACTTTGATTGTTTAAAATAATTTATCACTCCTTCTGCAATAGCTTTTGCAGTTCTTTGTTTTCTGTCATCCGATATCAGCTGCATACGTTCTTTTTCGTTTGAAATAAATCCTATTTCAACTAATATAGCAGGTTTTGTCGTATGATTTATAACATAAAATTTAGACTTTATCAAACCTCTATTCGGAGATTCGGAAATGTATTTTGAAAGAGAGTCCTGAACACATTTTCCCAAATCCCTGCTGTAATCATGATAATAATGAGTTTCCACTCCGACAGGACTTGTACTTTCGGAAGAATTTACATGGACACTTATAAATATATCCTCATTTTTTCCCTCTGCAAAGTCAACCCTATCCTGTAATGAAAGATATGTATTATCGTTTCTGGTTATATAAACCTTGTAGCCTTTTTCTTTTAATATAGCAACAAGTCTTTGTGATACATCTAACGTTATATCACTTTCTTTAATACCGGCTCTTGTAGCACCGCAATCAGTTCCGCCATGTCCGGGATCGATTACAATAATCTTTTCGCTTGCTTTTTTCTTTGTGTTATTAAATATCGGTATTGTAGGCACTATTTTCTTTTGATTTTCAGGTTCGTTTACGGTCAATTTTAAACTTCTTCCGTCCATCCCTGCAAATACCTTAACCGTACCGTTTGGAGTAAGTTTATATGAAAATTTTAACAATTGACCTGTAACTTTTAATTTCAAATTTTCAACATTTGTACCCTTTAAAGAATTGATAAATCCTGCCTCATTATACTTATCAGCATTATAAACAGTTAAAATAAAGTCATCGTGTTTTCGATATACACTGTAAACAACAGGTGCAGAAAAAGCAAGTATAATATCGTTATCTTTGCCGTTTTTTGAATAATAAGTCGCCATCAAACTTGCTTTTGTGTTCGAAAGAGAAGAGACATTATACTTTTCTAAGTCAGCAAGTAAAAGGGTTTCATTGTCCGGCGAATATATCGGAATATATTTATCAGGCTTGTTTGTTTTTAGCACAAGTCTGGCTTTATTCGCCTCAAATTGCCCAATTTTTATAGTTTCGGTTTCATTTATCTGATATTCTTTGCCTCGAACTTCTTTACTTGTTAATGTGTTTGGTAAATCAAAAACAATTCTTGCTGGCTCTGACAAATATAACGGTTTTTCAACAGATACCGACCCAAAACCCGATAACAACAATCCGTTTGGAGTTTTTGTAATACTATTCATGTAATATTTAGTATTCAGTTTTAAATCTTTTTTAACCTGATTTACCACAACATCGCTAAACGCAGTATTAACTTCTTTTGGAATATTTGCGGATGAAAACGCCGATTGAATATCTTTTATCGACTCATTATTAATATTAACATTCTGTGCATTGGAAACGGGAACTTCTTTTTTTGTAATAACCTGAGTTGTCATAGAAGAATATTCATAATAATCATTGTCATTTTGTCTCTCTTCCCTAAACGTATTTTGAAAATATTGTTCCTTTAAAAATTCGTTATCACCGTATTTTACAATTAAATTATTGTTTATCTTGTATATATTAATTTTATCAGCGTTATATTTTTCATCTAACGTTAAAACAACCCTAACGACATCAGGATTTGTAGAATTTTGTGCAATAACAGCATGAGTTACAACACCTTGAGAAAAAGTTATATCCTCTTTTTTCGTCGTTAAAATTGCAGAATTCAAATCAAAATAAACTCTGTTTGGATTTGACATTTTTACAAGCTTAATTTTCCCTGTAACATCGTTTGTAAAATCGGATTGAGAAGAAATAACAAGCATAGAAGAAGCCGTGTCAAAAACGGCAGAAGTTATTTTAAGCGACTCTTGAGCAAAAACCGATTGAACAGTAAAAACAAATATAAATAATAATAGGTATAAAAATTTCTTCATTAAACCTCTTCTCGAAAAATATTATACAACCAATTTAAACATATGAAAAAAAGTTGACCTTTCTTAAAAAAAAATTTAAAATAAAGTTATGATAACACCAAAAAGACGCTGGTATGACACGGAAAGTACGGCAGCAGAAATATTTGATAAAATACATAATCTGGATAATGACACAAAAACCGTGCTTTCGGAGAACCTCACAGAAATTATTCAGCAAATTAAGAATTTACATAGAGAAGAAGTCGACCCCGATTTAAGCATCGGATTGGAAAGAGTTATAGGCCTATACCATCAGTTTCAAAACAAAAGACGCTGGTATGACCAAAATGAAGACGAAACGGCCTATGCAATAAAAACGCTTTTTACTCTGCCGGAACAAGATTTTTATAATATTATCGAGGGACTTTCTGTTTCACTAAAATAGATGTTAAGATTTCAATAATTATTTTTAAACCAAAAAATTGATATTTCAAAAGTATTCGAAATCTTTGCCGATAACTCTTATACAGAAAAAGAAAAGAGGTACATATGGCAAGAATACTTGAAAACTTAACAGGCAGAAGAACTATACAGGTTTCAACAGATGATATAATTTCAATAGTAAGGGAATATCAAAGAATTTCAGGCACAGAAAGAAATTATGAAAATATAAGAAAATTGTTAGATAGAAATAATATTTTTATCGCAGAGGATTAAAATAAAACCTAAAAATTTTAACCAAAAAAAGAAGACATAAAAGCAGTTAATAATTGAAAAAAAAAAGAGGCGGAGGTTATAAAACCTCCGCCTCTTTTATATTTTATTTTATTTCTTTTTTTTCAAATTTTCATCATATTTAATTACATAAGTTTTAGCTGTATATGTAGTTACAGTCTTGTTATTATAATCATAGCTTTCTGTTTGATTACCATTTTTATCAAATGTATCAACAACGCCTGTTTTTGTATTTGTTCTTACGAAATTATCGCCTGATTTTGTCCAAACGTAGTCACCTTGAGTAATATTAACAGCACCATTAACATTTGAGTAACCCGGTGTATCAAGAGAAAATTCAGGTACAGTCGCAGTCGGTCTTGATTGTCCATTTGCGTACCCTTTTATTGTTTTACTCTCAACTACATGGTGCATATCAACAGTTGTCCATCCTGATTTCTGATTAAATTTTTCATACTTACTTAATGTACCATCAGAGAAATATTTCCAAGATTGTCCAAAGTTTGAATTGTAAGTCATTGTAGTCAAATCCTGAGTCATTTCAGATCTGTTACCATTTGCATGATATTTAATATGATATTTTTTATGCCAATTGCCATTATCAGATATATCAGTTGGTTGACCTGCTTTATTAAAAGTTATAGTATAAGTCTGGTCATACCCGCTATAAGACATACTTGGAGATTTATCTCCCTTTATTTTAATGGTCATTGTTGTATTACCGTTGGCATCTGTTGTCGTAGATGCAACCTGATATTTTTCAGGATTTGAATCAACTAAGCTTATTAGATTTTGTTTGCTAAATTGTTTTGATGCTAAGTCATCAATACCTTTCTGCATATTAGAACCTAATTCAGCAGGATTTTTTACATAACCATAGCTTGGTTTTACAGCCGGAGGGGTAGACAATTGTGTACCATCTGCTTTGCATTCAATTAATTTATTTGAGGCATCATATTTATAATATTTAGACCCCTTTTTGAATACGCCATCTACATTAGTTTTTTCATATCCCTCAGGAACTTTTTTTGTATCTTCATCACGTTTTGGTGCAGTACCCAATGCACTGCCATCTGATTTACACTCGATTAGTTTATTAGAAGCATCATACTTATAATATTTAGACCCTTTTTTGAATACGCCGTCTATATTAGTTTTTTCATATCCCTCAGGAACTTTTTTTGCATCGACAGGAGGATCTGCTTGAGCAGGAGGGTCAGCATTATCAGCAGGGTCAGCTGCAGCCGTTAACGCACTGCCGTCTTCTTTACATTCAACTAACTGGAAGTTTTCATACTTATAAAACTTACCGTCTTTTGAGAATACGCCCTCTTTGCTTGTTTGTGTATAGCCCTCAGGAGCTTTTTTTGTATCAATCAAAGTGGTAGTACCACCTCCACCGCCGGCAACAGTCGATCCGCCGCCTATTGAGAAAGTTCCACCGCCTGATACAGTAGTTGTGGTATTAGTAAATTGGAAACAGTTCATTATGGCTTGAAACCATGCTCCAATAGAATTTTGCATAGCTTGTGTTCCGATACCAAAAGGTAATGAACCGATATTCATTGTATAATTAAAAAATTTATTCGTTAAATCATTTAATTGCTGTTGGTCAACATTTAATGTAGTATTTCCAAAAATTCCGCCATAGCCGAATCCGCCAAGCCCTTGAGCACCCCCGCCCACTGTTGCTTGACCGCCGCCAATAGTTGTTCCGCCTGCATTATCCGCACCAGGAGTGCCGCCACGATTACCGCTTAAATTATCACGTAACGCATCCGCAGCTCTATCTTGGTCTGCCTGTGCCCTTGCAGCCTCTTGTTGACGTCTTTGTTCTTCCGTTAATTCTTCTGCTCCGCCTGCACCACCATTGCCAGGAACATTCTCAGGTCCTTTAATACTCATTTTTGTACCTTTTTATTCACACTTTTCACACATAGGCATAATACACTTACACCTAAATACATGAAAACATCTGAAAATACTAAATTTACTCATGATTTAAAAAGTTTACAATTTGTTACATATTTATTTAAGACAAGTTCAATAAGTAAGTGGAATTCAAAAAAAGAATAAAAAATACGATTTTAATTTTAAAAAGAAAGCGGTCAAGAAACTTGACCGCTTTAAAATTTTTCAACTATCATCTTATCTCACACATTTTGGCTGCTTTTTACACACTC
>JAFVDH010000022.1 GCA_017478515.1 bacterium | reverse complement strand
AGATAAATACATATACTATTACAACAATGAAAGGTATCAATGGAGCAGAAATAAAATGACTCCTGTTGAATACAGAAGTCATTTATTACTTGCTTCTTGAACCGAGTTTTTTCTTTGTCTAGTTTATTGGGCTCAGTTCATAATAAGGAGTCTTTTTTATTAAATTTTTGTATCTAAAATTTTGTCAGTTTTATAAAACATTGTAAATTTAAATGTTAAAATTGTAACAAAGTTGAAAAGTTTTGTGAGACATTTTTTACATACTCAGGCTTGAAACCCTCCAAATATATGTTATAATATTAATATACTTTTAATATAATTAATAAAACGGAGATTTATTAATGAGCAATACGATTACGTTCACAGGACTTGCTTCCGGTATGGATACCGCTTCTTGGGTAGAAGCTTTAGTTAATATTAAAAAGTCGACTTTAAATAGTCTTACTACTAAGCAAAGTAAGCTTTCAACACAGCAATCAGCTGTTTCTTCAATTCAGTCGTCTTTTAATTCGTTAAGAACTAGCTTAGAAAAAATTACTGACTCTAAGTTCGGCGGTACTTTTGATTTGTTTGCTAAAACAAAAACATCTTCTACCGCAGATTCTTTTGTTAGTGCATCATCTTCTTCTGGTGCCGCAACAGGCTCTTATGAACTAAGTGTTAAACAATTGGCTACAGCTACTGTTGCTATGGCTGATGCTTCTGCTTTGGCGTTGAAAGAGGAGTCTCTTATGAGCTCTATTAGTTCTGATGTGGCTGCTCTTGCTGATGGCAAAACTTTATCTTTCAATATATATGCAGGCGGTGTAAAACATAATATTGAAGTTGGTAAAGACGATAAAGTAAGTGATGTTTTAGATAAAATTAACGGTATTGACGGTATTAATGCCTCTATTTCAGGAGGTAAGGTGTCTATATCTTCTGATGACGGGGTTGATGTTGTTATTGGTTCGTCAACGGATAGTTTAAATATTGCTAAAGATTTTGCTCTGCTTAAAAATGAAAATGGAAATTATGAAAGTTTTCATAACTTAACAATTGCTTCGTCTTCTGATAAAATTGCTGAGGTTTTGGGCGAAACTGCTCAAGGTTCTTTTACTATTGGTGATGCTGAATTTACTATTGATGAAAATACAACATTTGATGATTTGATTGCTGAAATTAACAGCAGCGAAGATGCCGGTGTTACTGCAGCTTTTGATAAGACTACGGGGCAATTATCTTTTACTGCAAAAACAAACGGTTCTTTTAATATTAATATAGAAAAAGGCTCAAGTGATTTTACTGATTTATTGGGCTTTACTTCTACAAATAGTGAAACGGGCGTAACAGCTTTAAATTCTCAGGAATTGGGTTCGTTTGCTATATTCTCTATTGATGGTGATACAAAAATTTCATCGTCAAATGCGGTTACATCTGATATTTCAGGTATTAAGGGTGTAACATTTAACTTGCATAAGGTTTCTGATGAAGACAATCCTACTACAACCATAAAAGTAAGTCAGGACACATCTGATTTGTTGTCCGCTGTAAAAGATTTTATTGAAAAGTATAATTCTACACTTGACCTTGTAGATAAAGAAACTGCTTCGGATGGTGATTTGTATGGAGATACAACATTAAACTCTATAAGAAATTCTTTAAGATCAGCATCTACAGCAAAAGATGCAGGTGCATCGGTTTATAATATGCTTTCTCAAATTGGTATTTCTACCGGTGCGGCTTCGTCTGATATTTCTAAGCTTTCTGACCATTTGGAACTGGATGAGAAGAAATTTCTAGAGGCTTTTGAATCAAACCCTGATGCTGTTAAAAATTTATTAATCGGTAGTGATAATAATACTGGTGTTTTAACAAAATTAGAAAATACTGTTGAACAATCTTTAAAATCAAACGGATATTTCACAACCCGTAATAATTCTATTGATAAACAAATTACAAATTTAAAAACAAGTATATCTAATGAAAACCTTAAAATAGATGCTTATCAGGCAAGATTGGAAAAACAATTCCAAAATTTGGAATCTATGGTATCAAGTTTTCAATCTTCTTATAATTCTGTTTTATCTATGATATAAATTTAAACGATTAAAATTTTTTAGCTAGCGTGCCTATACAAATTTTTGTATAGGCACGCAAAACTTCTATTGAAATTTTACAAACATCTAGTTAAAAGCTTTTTCGGTATCTAAATCAAATTCTTTAACAAATCCGGGTGCAACGGGAACGATAACTTTTATTTTATCATTGTCGACTTTTTTATCGCTGTACATAAATTTTATTAATTTATTTTTATTAAACATGTTAGGTTTGTCTTTAAATCCGAATTTATCAAGGAATGATAGAGCTTTTTCTCTGTAGTTAGCATCAATTAACTGCATTTTATGTGCATAATTGAAAATGAAGTACATTCCGTAAACAACGGCTTCGCCATGAGTGAATGCGGAAAAATTAGTTATTTCTTCAATTGCGTGGCCATATGTATGTCCAAAATTTAATATTTTTCTAAGTCCTTGTTCTTTTTCATCTTTTGTTACAACTGCAATTTTTAGAGCAAGTGATATACGTATAATTTTATCTAAAAAATTGAAATCTTTCGATAAAATTTTATCGGCATTTATGTTTAAAAAATCAAAGAATTTATAATCTACAACATTCATACAGCTTTTTTCTATAAATGCGTATTTCAAAACTTCTCCTATACCTGATTTGAATTGTTTGTTATCGAGAGTATTTAGGAAATTTAAATTTATAAAAACTGCAGACGGTTGATAGAAAGCTCCTATCATATTTTTAGACTTTACTGTATTAATTGCAACTTTACCTCCGACAGAAGAATCTACACATGATAATAAAGTTGTAGGTACTTGAATTAATCTGATACCACGTCTGTAGGCTGATGCTGCAAAACCTGCCATATCACCAATTACACCGCCTCCAATTGCGATTATATAGCTTTTTCTGGTAAGTGTATCCTTTTCCAGTCTATCTATAATTTTTATAAAATTATAGATATTTTTTTCTCTTTCTCCGTCATTTATAACTAAAACTTTTTCTTTATCAAAATTAAGTTTTTTACTATATAATTTATTAACTTTTTTACTGATTACTACAAGATAATTTTGTTCTCCTATAAAATCTAAAATCTTATTTTTTAAATCTTCAATCGGAGTATCATCAATATAAATATTATAGTGGCTTTCTTTTTCCGGTATATTAACTTGGATATCGTTGTTCATTAGAGTTCCCTTTTTCAGCTATTTCTTTAACTATATTATAAAGAGGCTTATTTTCCGTGTCAACAATGATGTGAGCTTTTGAGTAATTGGCTTCTCTTTTATCAAGAATATTTTTTACATTGTCTACTCCAAATCCCTGTTTTAAAAGCGGTCTGTGGGTTTGTTTTTTTATTCTGTCAAAGAGTGTTTCGGCAGATGCTTTTAAGTAAAAAACTTTTCCGTTTTCTTTAAGTATTTTTCTATTTTGTTCTTTTTCAAAAATACCGCCGCCGGTTGCAATTATTTGATTTTCTTTTTGGCATATTTCTTGTAAAAACTCTGTTTCAAGATTTCTGAAATATTCTTCATCAAAATTGGAAAAAATTTCAGAAATTTTCATATTCGTATTTTTTTCAATTTCAGAGTCAATATCCACAAGTTTAAAATCCGTAAGAATTTTTGCAAGTTCAATCCCAACAGTTGATTTTCCCGCACCCATCATACCAATAAGTATAATATTATTTTTCATAGTGAGACTTCATTTCTTCTAAACTGTCACCGCCATATTTTTGAAGTAATTCATCGGCTAAAATACAGGCAACACGTGCTTCTGCAACAATTGCGCAGGCAGGAACCGCACAGGCATCAGAACGTTCAAAATGTGCTGTAGCTTCTGATTTTTTTCTAATATCGATGGTATTTAAAGGGGTTCTCAAAGTTGGAATAGGTTTCATTGTTCCTTTTATAACTATTGGTTCTCCATTTGTCATACCGCCTTCTATTCCTCCGGCGTTATTTGTTTTTCGATAAACTCTTTTTTCTTTTGTTATAAATATTTCATCATGCATTTGTGAACCCGTTAGTTCTGCGGCTTCTGTTCCTTTACCGATTTCTACAGCTTTTACAGCAGGGATAGACATTATGGCTTGTGCAAGTTTTCCGTCAAGTTTTCTGTCTGCTTGCACGTATGAGCCCAATCCTACAGGCAGATTTCCGTATATGACTTCAAATTTTCCGCCTACGGTTGTTCCCTCTACTTTAGCTTTATCTATTCTTTCTTTCATTAAGTCTGTGGCTATGTCATCTGCACATCTTAACTCTGAATGTTCTGCTGCTTCTTTGATTAGCGTGTAATTTGGAGGCAGAATTTCTGCTTTTATATCTGCAATTTGAATTACATGTGAAAAACCTGTTATATAAAATTCTTTCAGAAGAAGTTTTGCTATTGCACCTACGGCAACTTCTATTGCTGTTTTTCTTGCACTTGAGCGTTCTAATACATCACGCAAATCTTCTAAGTTATATTTTATTGAACCGGCATAATCCGCATGACCAGGTCTTACTGTTGTAAATGATTTTTCTGCTACAAGTCTCAATATTTCTCTATTGGAAAAATCAATTTCATCAACGCTCATTGGAATTTTCCAGTTTTCCCAATCCTTATTTCGAATTTCTATACAAACAGGTGCTCCTGTTGTTTTTCCTAGTCTTACGCCAGATATAATTTCTACGGCATCAGTTTCAATTTTCATTCTTGAGCCTCTGCCGTATCCTGATTGACGTTTTCTGAGTTCATTATTTATAAAACTTCTGTCAATTTTTAATCCTGATGGTAGTCCCTCAATAATTGCGGTTAATTTTTGTCCGTGGCTTTCTCCTGCCGTTAAGTATCTGAATTTTTGTTCCATTGCTATTCCCTATTTTATTTTGATTTATTTTTGTAGACGGATTATTGTGTTGATGTGCGTCGTTTTGTTTGAAATATTAAATTCTTGGATATGTAAATTATAATCAAGAATATACTTTTTTATGCTAATCTAAATTTTATATACTATTTCGCATATTTTAGAAAAATTTGCTGGCGAGTTTGCATAAGTTCTTCGACAATTAAAAGTTTTCCCTTTGAGTCAGGTTTTACTATTTGGTACATTTTTAATTTATCATTGTCACCTGAAGGTTGTCTTATTGCTGTAATTTTATATCCGTTTGAAACTTTATATATTTTTATATTGGAATAGTAGTTTTTATAATTTCGTGCTTTTGCTACCGTTTCGCTTAATTTCATTTGTTTTAAATATGTTTGCGTATTTGTATAAACATTTACAAGCTCTCCATTTGGTTTTATAACTTGTCGTATTATTACTGCCTTTGGAGAGTACATTGTCTCTAGTTCATTACTGTATGAATTGGCTTTGGCTATATAATTATTAAAAAATGCTTTGGCATCTGACTCTGTCATTGCATTTGCTTGTAATCCCGAAATAAATAATATGGAAAGTATTATTAAAAAATTTTTCATAAGTTTCTCCGACAAGTGTAATAAGTTTATGCTAGCATAAAAAAATGAAGCAGTCTATTAGCCGCTTCATTTTTTTTATATTAGTTCAAATTTCTTTTATTTTTTTAAGAAATCAGGAATTTCTATATTACCGAATGATGGAGCTGTTTCACTTGTATTTGATGCTTTTTTTGGTGCATTAAATGCTCCTGAGAAAAAGTCAGCTGCTGATAATGATTTAGATGCAGAAGCTTTTTCCTGCATTACATTTGCTTTTAATTCAAAACCTGTAGCGATAACAGTAATTTGAACTTCTGTTTGAATATCATTATCAACTACAGCACCAATGATAACTCTTGCATCATCAAGTATAGCATTGTTAATAATATTAGCAGCATCAGTAACTTCGTGTAATGTTAAGTTAGGGCCGCCTGTTATATTAACGATAACGCCTTGAGCACCGTTAATAGATGTTTCAAGAAGTTTAGAATCGATGGCATTTTTAGCTGCTTCAATAGCTCTACCTTCGCCTTCTCCTCTTCCGATACCCATCAATGCTGAACCTGAAGATTTCATTACTGAGCGAACATCTGCAAAGTCAACATTTATCAATCCTGGGATTGTGATGATATCTGAAATACCTTGAACACCTCTCAACAATACTTCATCAACGATAGAGAATGATTCTTGTAAAGAAATTCTTCTGTCAACTACATCCAACAATTTATCGTTAGGAATAACAATTAGAGCATCAACAGAATCTTTCAATTTTTCTAAACCTTGTACAGCTTGAGACTGTCTGCGTTTACCCTCAAAAGAGAAAGGTTTTGTTACAACGCCGATGGTAAGAATACCCATATCTTTTGCAGTTTTTGCAACAATAGGTGCAGCACCTGTTCCTGTTCCGCCGCCCATTCCTGCTGTAATAAATACCATATCTGCACCCTCAAGTGCATCTGCTATTTCTTTTTGTGCTTCTTCCGCAGCCTTTTCACCTACTTGAGGTTCTCCGCCTGCACCAAGTCCGTTTGTTAATGATTTACCTAATTGAATTTTGTTCTTTGCTGTTGAACAATTCAATACTTGTAAATCTGTATTCATTAGATAAAACTCAACATTAGACAAACCCTCTTTTATCATTCTGTTAACTGCGTTTCCGCCGCCGCCGCCTACTCCGATAACTTTGATTACGGCCGGGCTGATACCGTTATTTGCCATTGATGAGTCGTTTTTTAAAAATAAATCTGAACTATAATTTTCCACTTATTTTTCCTCTTCTTTTGTTTCTTTAAACCAATAATATTTTAAATATAAAAATTTTACAAGCAATTTTTATAAAATTATGCTTTAATACTAATCAATTTTCAATTTTTTGGCATTTTTGTTACAAAAACTTAATATTATCATAACAAAAATGCCAATTAATCTTAGTTTCTTATATTCTGTGCAGAACGTATTTATTTTAAAATATAATTTATTAATGCTCTTACACCTGCACCTGTTGCACCTTTAGTGTAGTATTTTTGTGCGGAATCTAAAAATGCTGTGCCTGCTATGTCAATATGTGCCCATTTTTGGCCATCTTTTACGAAGTTTTGGAGGAATATGGCTGCTGATGATGCTCCGCCCCAGCGTCCGCCTGAATTCTTCATATCTGCCATTTCGCTTTTTAATCCGTCTCCGTATTCTTTGTACATTGGCAATTGCCAGTATCGTTCGCCGGCTTCATCTGCTGATTTAATTAGTCTGTCTATCAAATCTTGGTCGTTTCCGAATATCCCTGCTGCTTGTGTTCCGAGTGCTACCATGCATGCTCCTGTTAATGTCGCTAAATCTATTACTTCATCAACTTCTAATTCACAGGCATAGCATAGTGCATCTGCTAAAGTTAATCTTCCTTCGGCGTCTGTATTGTCTACCTCAATTGTTTTTCCGTTTCTTGCAGTAAGAACATCGCCTTGTTTATACGCTGAACATCCGGGCATATTTTCGCATGCTGCTATTATTCCGTGGACTTCCACTTCTGCATTTAATTCTTTTAACTTACCCATTACTCCGAGTACACAGGCTGCTGCAGACATATCATCTCTCATTGTTAACATTGATGATGCAGGTTTTATGTTTAGCCCGCCTGAGTCAAATGTTATTCCTTTCCCAATAATTGCTATTTTCTTTTTAGCATTTTTTGGGGAGTATGTTATGTGAATGAATTTTGGGTCTTCAGAACTTCCTTTTGATACTGCATAAAATGCCCCCATATTCATTTCTTCTATTTCATATCCGCTGTAAACTTTTGTGTTTAAATTTAAATTTTGTGCAATTTCTGCAAGCTTTGTCGGTGTCATTACCGCTGCGGGTTCATTTGCCATATTTCTTGCTGTTTCCATTGCTGATATTGTTAATTCCGCTCTCTTTAATGTATCTTCACTAATATCTATTGATATTTCAATTTCTTCTTCTGAGTCTTTTTTATCTGATTTGTATTTATCAAATTTATAATTTCCTATTAAAACTCCCTCTGCTAAAGCTCCTTTATATTCTTCAATGTTTTCAAAATCAATACTTACGCTTTTTGCTTTAATTGATTTGACTTTATTTGTTATTTTTGCTCCGATTTCTCTTACTTTATCAGGTGTTAGGTCTTCTTTCTTGCCCATTCCTATTACTAAAATTTTTCTTGCAGAAATTTTGTCATAAGTCTGTAAAAGATAGCTTTCTTTGAATTTGCCTTTAAAATTGTCTTCTTCCAATGCATATTTGTTTGCCAATTCTTGTGAGGTTTTTCCATCTTCAAACATGTTTATTGCTAAAACATCGCATTTTAGGTCTTTTGGGTTTTTGTTTGTTTTTATTTTCATATCTTTTCCTTTCTTTATATAAATTAATAATAACATATAAAATTTTTTATTGTTATGGTAAAATTTTATTAGATAGTAGATATAAACATTTTTGAAAATATATGCAATAAAATTTATTTAATAATTAACTTAAATATTGACCCATTAGGCTATATGTAGTGGGTATTGTGTGTATTATAAAAAATAGAAAAGGAAGAACATGAACTTGACTTTAATGATTGCAATTATAGTACTTGTGGTACTTGCTGCTTTGCTTATCATTCAGCAAACAAAATTCAAAGCTTTAAAGAATGAAACTCAAAAAAGTATGGCTGATTTGGCTGAAAAAGAACAATTACTTCAAAAAGAAGCATTATTGAAAGCTAAAGAAGCATTACAGGAAGAAAGAGAACAATTTAACGAAGAAGAACGTGAACGCAGACAAGAAATTCAAAGATTAGAAGCTAAATTGGCAAAAAGAGAAGATGTTTTGGAAGATAAAATTCAAGATGCTGAAGAAAAATCGGCTCAAAGCCAAAGAAAAATGGATGAACTTCTTGATAAAGAAGACCATTTGAATAATTTAATTCAACAGCAAACTTCTGAATTGGAAAGAATTTCGGGTATGTCTGCCGAAGAGGCTAAAAATCAATTATTGGAACAATTAAAAACTGATTTGGCTCAAGAACAAATGCAGTTGATAAGAGAAAATGAGGCTAAAATTAGAGAAATTTCTCTTGAAAAATCAAAAGAAATTCTTACAACTACTATGCAAAGATGTATGATAGAACAAGTTGTAGAAAGTACTGTTTCTGTAGTAACACTTCCAAGTGACGAAATGAAAGGCCGTATTATCGGTCGTGAGGGTCGTAATATCAGAACTTTAGAAACTTTAACAGGCGTTGATTTAATTATTGATGATACCCCTGAGGCTGTTGTTTTATCTTGCTTTGACCCTGTCAGACGTGAAGTTGCAAAACTTGCTCTGGAAAAACTTATTGCTGACGGACGTATTCACCCTGTTAGAATTGAGGAAATTGTTGAACAATCTCGTGAAGAAATTGAAAAGAAAATTATTTCTGAGGGTGAAAATGCAGCTTTAGATATGGGTATTATGGGATTAAATAAGGAACTTATTAAAAACTTGGGACGTTTGTATTACAGAACAAGCTACGGTCAAAATGTTTTGAAACATTCACTTGAAGTTGGTCATATTGCAGGAATGCTTGCAAGCGAACTTCATGCCAATGTAAATGTCGCTAAGCGTGCAGGGCTTTTACATGATATAGGAAAGGCTGTTGACCAAACTCAAGAGGGTACTCATATTCAGCTTGGTGTTGAACTTGCTCAAAGATATGGAGAAAAACAAGATATAATCCATGCTATTGAAGCTCACCATGATGATGTTACAGCAAATACAATTGAGGCTGTTTTGGTTAAAATTGCCGATGCTATTTCTGCAGGAAGACCCGGGGCAAGACGTGATACTTTAGAAATTTATATTAAACGTCTTCAAAAAATTGAAGAAATTGTTAACAGTTTCCAAGGTATTAAACAATCTTTTGCTGTTCAGGCGGGACGTGAAGTCAGAGTTATTGTTCAATCTGAAATGTTTGATGATTTGGCTTCTCAAAAATTGGCCCGTGATGTTGCGAAACGTATTGAGGATGAATTGGATTATCCGGGTCAAATTAGAGTTACTGTTGTTAGGGAATTTAGAACAACTGAGATTGCTAAGTAAGAATTTTGTTTGTATTTAATATTCTATCCCGAAGTGTTTTCGGGATAGTTTTATACTAAAATTGGGATTGAAGATGCAAAATAAGATTATAAAAATTTTATTTTTTGGTGATATTGTAGGACGTGTTGGAAGAACTGCCGTTATTCGGTACTTGTCAGAGTTGTCCGAACAAAATTTAATGCCAGATTTTGTAATTGCTAATGTTGAAAATGCTTCTCATGGTTTCGGATTGACTTCTAAAAATTATAATGAGCTGGCCCAAGCCGGTATTAATTGTATGACAAGCGGTAATCATATTTGGGATAAAAAGGATATTTTTAATATTATCGAGACATCTGATATTCTTTTAAGACCTTATAATTATGAAAAATCGGTTTGCGGAGAGGGATTAAAATATTTTGATGTTAATGGCTATAGAATAGCTGTTCTTAATTTTTTGGGAAGAGTCTTTATGCAGCCTCTTGAGTCGCCTTTTGAAATTATGCGGGATAAAATAGCTGAAATTAAAGAGATTACTCCGAATATTATTATCGATTTTCATGCCGAGGCTACTGCAGAAAAAATTTGTTTTGCAAAATTTTGTTCAAATTTAGGTGTGAGTGCTGTTTTTGGAACTCATACTCATGTCCAAACTGCTGATGAACAAATTTTAGGTAATATGGCTTATATTACTGATGCAGGATTTTGCGGTAGTATGGATAGTGTTATCGGTATGGATTATGATGTTTCTTTGAAAAGAGTTTTGACTCATTTGCCTTACAGATATGAGGTGGCTTCATCTACTTTGGCTCAAGTTAATGCTGTTGAAATTTCACTTGATTTGTTTTCGGGATTTGCAACAGATATAAAAAGAATTAATTTTAATATTGATATAAGTAAAGATAAGGAGATTGAAAGTGAAAAATCAATTGAATAATAGGGGGTATGCATAATGAAAGGCGATTATCATATTCATACCTGCTATTCTGACGGTATTTATCAGCCTGAAAAAATTGTTGATTTGGCTATAGATGCAGGGTTAGAAGTTATTGCATTGACTGACCATGATAACGTTCTGTCTTATGACATTGCTCAGGATTATATTTCTCGTGAAAACTTACAAGACAAAATTGAAGTTATCAGAGGTATTGAGGTTAATACTTTATATAAGGATTATGAAGTTCATATTTTAGGATATTTTATGGATGTTAATAATTCTGATTTTCAGGAAATGATAAAATATCAGCAGCAGGCAAGGGTTAATCAGACTAATGAAATTCTGGAATTGCTGCGTAAAAAAGAGGGAATTAATATTCCGTTTGAAAACATAACAAAACTTGTTGCAAAACAGGGTAGTATCGGAAGACCTCATATCGCAAAAGCTATTACGTCTGCCGGAGGTACTGTTAATGTTATGGAGGCTTACAGTAAATATATAAACAATAATTCTCCTGTTTATGTAAAGAGAAAAACTGTTTCTCCTCATGATGCGGTTGAAATTATTTACGATGCAGGTGGTATTCCTGTTATTGCTCATCCTCATGATATTGATATTGCGGAAGAACTTATTAAAGAATTGATGAATAACGGTTTGAGAGGTATTGAAGCTTATCATAGAAAACACTCTCCTGCAATTGTTGAATATTTTTCTTCTATGGCAGAGGATTTAGGACTCATTGTTACTGGCGGTTCTGATTTTCATGCTCCAAATCCTGTTAATGGTCAGATACTTTTGGGTAAAAACTTTATTCCTGACTCTGTGTATGACAATTTAATCAAAGAAAAGAAAAGATTGGATATGGCTAAATAATGAAAAAATCTGCTTTTACTTTAGTTGAAATCGGTATTGTTTTTTCCTTGATTTTGATTGTTTCGGCATTGGTTATTCCCCATGTCGTAGATGATTCAAAGAAAGTTCAGGATATTAGTAAGTGGCGTCATACTTATGATGACGTCGTTTATGCTTTTCAGTCTATGTTCATAAATAATTCTGAAAGTTATCAGAATCAGATTTATGAAAAAATCTACAATGCGAAAAGCTCTCAGGAAATTGAAGATATTGTTTTTGATGAATTTAGACCTTATTTGCGTGTTGAAAGTAAATTTGAAAGTAAAAAATATAAGCCAAGATATTTGAATTTTGAAAGAGTTAAAGAGGGGCAGTATTATTATTTTGATAAACTTTATAAAACTCAAAATGATACTATTGTCGGCATAAAGTGGCTTGGAGAATTGTACGATAAGTCGTCTTTATTGGCTTTAATGTTTGATTTGAACGGCGAAGCTGGCCCAAATATGTGGGGGAAAGATATTTTTGGCGTTAATGTTTATAAAGATAAGCTTGAACCTTTTGGTAAAAATCTTCCGTCATATGAAATTGCGGCTGATTGTTCGAAAAAAGGCAGAGGCGTTTATTGTTCGTACAGCTATTTGACCGATGCTCAGTTTTAGGCTTGTTTTTCTCTTTCTTTTAATATTTTTGCAATTGCGTCAAAATCCTCAGGTGTATCAATGTCTATTGACGGTGCTACGTATACAACAGGTTTTTCGCCGATAAAATCATAGCATTTTCTCATTGCTTCTGTTGTTACGATGTAAATAGAACCTGTTTCACCGTAAAGAGGCATATGCAAATGAGTATCTTGTCTTCGTGGTCGATTTCTGTAATCATATATTGCTTTCATTTCTCCATCTAAAGTTTTATACCATTTTGCATGCGTAATTCCCATTTGTTTTACTGCAAAACAAGAATCACAATCAGAGTTTAAAAATAGTTCAAAGGCTTCATCTATCTGATTTGCATCACGCAGCGGGCATGTTGGCTGTAAAAGAATTACTACATCCGGTTTATAATTTTCTGTTTGTTCTAAGTGGTCTAAAACTTGTATTAAAACAGGTATGGTGTGAGTTTCATCCTGTGCAAGCTCCATTGGGCGGTCTACTACTTCACAGCCTAAATCAATTGCAACATTTTTTATTTTTTCACTCTCTGTTGAAAGTACTGTTCTTGTTACATATTTTGACTCTTGTCCTGCTTTTATTGAGTAATAAATTAATGGTTTTCCGTTTAAGTCTTTTATGTTTTTCCCGGGAATACCCTTTGACCCGCCTCTTGCAGGAATTATTGCCAATACTTCCATTTCTTATTCTCCATATATTTCCATTAATTCCAGTAATTTTTTATGCATTTTTACATTATGAACTCTTAAATAGTCAACTTTTTTCTCAACTAACAGTGCTGAAAGTGCCGTTGAATAGATATCTTTTTCTAAGTTGTCATCAAGGTTTAAAAATGATTTTCTTGATATTCCTATCATTATTTCGCATTCTAAAGATTTAAAATCTTCAACTCGTCTTAAAAGTTCAAAGTTATCTTTTCTTTTTTTGCCAAAACCAATTCCAATATCAATGATTATACGAGATTTATCAATTCCGTTGTTTTGTGCAAAGTTTATTTTTGTTTCTAATGCTTTATAAATTTCATCAATAATATTTTCATATTCTGGGTTATCTTGCATTGTTTCGGGAGTGCCTTTTGAGTGTTGAATAATTATTTTAGAAGTTGAATTTTTTATTATATCAACCATTTTTTCATCATAATCAAATCCTGAAACATCATTTATTATTGAGACACCTTTCATTAAACATTCTTTTGCAACTTCACTGTTTCTTGTATCAATGCTTATTGGGGTAGTTATGTTGTTACTATTTATGTAGTTCAGAATTGGCAAAAGTCTTTCGAGTTGAATTTCGGAAGATACTGCTTCTGAGTATGGTTTTGTGCTTTCCGCGCCTATATCTATTATATCTGCTCCATCATTAATTAATTGGTGCAGGTGTTCAATTGCCTTTTCTTTGTCTAAATATTTTCCGCCGTCAGAAAACGAGTTTTCTGTTATGTTCAGTATTCCTACAAGTTTTGTTCTTGAGGGCTTATTTTTAAGCAGTATAATATTTTCTATTTTATCGCTTAGCTCTTTCAATCCAAAAGGTTGAATTTTCAAGCTTTTAGCTATATTTTTCAATTGTGCGGCTGAACCTGTAAGTATGCAGTCTGTTTTGTCTACAGAATTTGTCAAAACATTTCTGTTTACGGCACAATCTGTACCGTTGGAAAGAGCGGTTTGTTTTAAGATATTAGCTTGTGGAATTGTTAAATCGTATATTTTTATATTTAAGTATTCAAATTTATTCTTTACAACTTTTTTATAAGAATTGTCAAATCCTATTATTTCCAATTCTTTTTCAATATTGGTATTATTGATTGTTTTTACTGAAAATTTTTTCATAAAAAAATTTTAACATGAAAAAAGGAGATAAATAAACATTCTTGAGGATATTGTTAAAAATAAAAAGAGAGCGGCTTTTTAAAAGCCGCTCTCAATAAATAATTCTTAAATTATTAAACTATGCTTCAGAAGAGTCTTCAGCAGGAGTTTCTGCTGCTTCAGCCGCTGCTGCCGCTTCAGCTTCCGCTGCTAATCTTGCTTCTTCTTCGGCTTTTGCCTTTGCTTCAGCCTCTGCTGCTGCTTTCGCTTGTGCTTTCTTTGAAAGTTTTACTGTTTCTTTCTTTTTATAGTTTAATGTTCCGTCGTCGTTGCAGTTATTTATCAAATATTTAACTGTTTCTGTAGGTTGTGCACCTTTCTTAATCCAATCTAATGCTGATGCTTTATCTAATTTCATCACTTTAGTTTTTGGGTTATAGTGTCCAAGTTCTTGGATTGGCAAACCTTCTCTTTTTGTTGTTGAATTAATTACGATTACTCTGTATGTAGGAGCTTTTTTTGCACCTAATCTTTTTAATCTGATTTTTAACATTTTTTCTTCCTTTTTCTCTTTTGTATTGTTATAAATATCCAGCCGCTTGATATTTATTTCGGGTAACCACAAGAGAGGAACGGTTTACCCACATCTCTTATATAATCATAAACTTTTTTCTAAATCAAGTATATGTTAAGAATTTGCCCCGTGTTTTTATACTGTTAAAATATAATTATGGCTAAGACTAAAATTTTATTTTTATCGGATATAGATGACAAAATTAATGAGATAGATAAGCTCCTTGGCAGAAACACTTACGATTTATATTTTGAAAATAATGAAGATGATTGTTTAAAGTTTCTGGTTGAGGAAGCTCCTGAAATTATTATTATTGATAATGATATTTCAAATATTGATTTACGTTTTTTGCCTAAAAAAATAACTTCGGCTCGTGACGGTATTATTGTTATAATTATTTCTAAAGACGATAATATTCCTCAGGAAATTCTGCGTTGGGCGGATGCTTTTTTGGTAGGTGATATTTCTTCTAAGCTGCTTATTTCAACTATTAATTCAAGTCTTAGAAACAAATTATCATATAATCTGCTTGCTGAAACTAACAAAAATAATACTAAAAGTTTATATACACTTAAAGTTTTGTATAACATAAGTTCGGAATTTGCAGGTACTTTGGAAAAAGATAAGCTTATTGAATTAATGATGGAAGGTATTAACCGTTCATTAGAGTTTGATTTGTGTTATGTCTTAACATTTAATAACGACAATCAGCCTGTTTTAATTATTCACTCTAAGTACACTATATCTGATGAACTTTTTGCTTCTTTAAAAGACCATGCATGTATAAATTATAATAATCTTTTCAAAAACAAAAAAATCCCTTTTGAACTGAATATGGATAATTTAATTTGCGAAAAACATATAAAAAGTAATATAGATTGTCATACGTTCTCTATTTACAGATATGATAATATGTTTTCTCAAATAAGTTCCGGTGATAATTTCTTCGGGCTCGTTGAGATTTACAAAGAAAACGGTTTTACTTCAACAGATGTTGAAATTTTTAGAACTATTATTCAGCAGGTATCAATGCCTTTAAAAAATGCATCTTTGTATCAGGAAATTAAAGAGACAAATAAAAAGCTGAAAAAACTTGAAAAAATTAAATCTGAATTTATTTCTATCGTATCTCACGAATTGAGAACTCCTTTGACTGTTATTAAAGGTATGATTGATAATATAAAAAGATTTTTTACATTGCCTGAAAAAATGGTTCCTGCTGTTGATACAATTTCCAGAAATATTAAAAGATTGTCGGGAATAATTAATGACTTGCTTGATATTTCCAAAATTGAAGCGGGTAAAATGGATTATAAGTTTGCTGTTACGACAATTGACGATACTATAAAAGCTGTTCAAAGTACGCTGCAAGGCCTTGCAAATGATAAAAATATAAAGCTTTTAACTGATATTCAGGATAAGGATGTTAAAGTCTTTGTTGATATTGATAGGGTTGACCAAATTCTTGTAAATCTTGTGAATAATGCAATTAAATTTACACCGAATGACAAAACTATTACAATAAGGGCTTATGTTAAAGATTCTTCAGAAATTGTGGATAAAAATTTTGAAGATATTTTGAAAAATTTGAGCGGTAAATATCTTGTAGTATGTGTTCACGATGAGGGCGTTGGTATTGCTAAAGAAAATCTTAAACATGTTTTTGACAGATTTGAACAAATTGAAAACTCTTTAACCAGAGAGGCAGGAGGAACAGGTTTGGGGCTTTCTATCGCAAGACAGCTGCTAGATGCCCATAATGGTGCAATTTGGTGTTCAAGTGAGCTTGAAAAAGGTTCTGATTTTTATTTTGCTTTACCTGTTTCTACTGAAAAATCAAACTTCTTGATTTCTCATAAACAGCGTGTTAATCAGGCGAAAGTTCATAATGACAAATTCGCTTCAATTGTTATTTCTGCACGCAGTGAGGTTATTGAAAATTTATTGGAAGAAAATAATCTTATTCATAAAAATTATCTTAACAATTCACTTAAAGAAACAGATGGCGAAAATACAGTTTTAACTCTTGTAATACCTGATGCAGACCGTAATTTTGCCAAGCTGTTTAAGCAAAAAATAGATGATACAATGGTTAACAATAAAGCACGTTATCCAAAATGTGATATAATGTATTCATACACAATTTATCCGGAGGGAATTAATTGATGAAAAAAATTCTTATTGTTGATGACGAAAAAGATATAGTTGAAACTTTAAAATTTATGCTGGAGGCTTCCGGATACTCTTGTTTTTGTGCATATAACGGCGAAGATGGTTTGAAAATGGCTAAGGAAATAATTCCTGACTTGATTATTCTTGATGTTATGATGCCGAAAATGAACGGCTTTAAAATAAGCAGACTTTTGAAATTTGATTCTAAATACAGAGATATCCCTATTCTAATGCTTACTGCACGTTCTCAGGAGTCTGATAAGCAAATCGGTGAAGAAACTGGGGCTAATGAATATATTACAAAACCTTTTGAAATAGATGATGTGTTAAATAGAGTTGCTAAATATTTAGGGAATTAATATGATTGAAACTGATGGTGCTAATAAAACTTTAGAACGTTTGAAATATGACCTTGTTAAAGAGGGGCTTGTTGAGTATGAAACTCTTGAAAAGGCTCAAGAACTTGCTGCCGCTCAAAAAATAAATGTGGGACAGGCTCTTATTAATTCACATGTTATAACTGAAGAGGCTTTGTTAAAGTTTTTAGAGGCTAAATTGCATCTTCCTTATGTTAATTTGGATGAATATTCTCTTGATGAAAGATGTCTTCAATATATAAAGTTTGCGGATGCCAAAAAATATAAAATTATTCCGCTTTTTAAAATAGAAGATGAATTGACTGTTGCAATGGCTGACCCGTTTGATTTGTTTGCGATTGACAGAATTATGGAACTTGCGGAATGTTCCATTGCTCCTGTAATTTCTTCTGAGGCAGGTATTTTGAGAAAAATTGATGAGTATTACAAAACAGGTAATACCGTAGGAGAAATTTTTACGGATGTTGATACGGTTGAATTTGATTGGCGTGAAGAATTAAATTCCGATGATATAAGTGAAGACCATATTCAAAAAATTATCAGTGCTATCTTAAAACAAGCTATACTTGAAAACTTGCATGAAATTTCATTTACTCAAGAGGCTGAGGGGTTAGGGGTTAATTTTAAATCTGCCGATAATGATTCTCATCGAGGCTGTATTCCGTCTTTATTGATGGCACCTTTTGTTAATAAGCTAAAAGATTTGGCTAATCTTGATGCCTCAGTATCGGAAGTCCCTCAATTGGGTAAATTATTCTTTATGGTTGACGGAATAGGGTTGTATGCAAGAATTTCTACATTCCCTACTGTTATGGGCGAAAGAATTGCTTTGAGCATATATAAACCTCCTAAGGAGTTAAATCAATTTATTAAAGATGAAAATAGTATTTCTATTATAAAAAACTCGCTAAAATCTCCCGGAATTACTCTTATTTGCGGTTCTCAGCTTAGCGGTAAAACTCACGTTATTTATTCTCTGCTTAATTATTTGGCATCTTCTGCTGATGATTTGAATATTATGACGATTGAATCAATTTCTAAATACGAATTACCTAATATTAATCAGTGCGAACTTAATGAAAGCATCGGTTTTAATTTGGATAAAGCTTTGAAATTTATTGAATTTCAGTCTCCGGATGTTATTTATTTTGAAAATATCAGAAATAAAGATACATTAGATTATTTGTCAGGCTTGGTTTTTGCTGATAAAACAATCATTACGGAATATGTTGCAAATAATATTACGGAATTAAGCAGAAAAATGTCGTACAGCGATTTGGCTACTTTTAAGTCGTTAATTTCGTGTATGATATTTATTCATTCAAAAGATAGTATTGAGGTATTTGACAAAGAGACGGCTCAAAAATATTTGGCATAAAATAAAGGTTTATTAATGTTTTCTTTTTACAAAAAATATGCACCATATTTGTTTTTGCTGCCTGCGGGGGTTGTTTTAATAGTATTCTTTTTTATACCTTTTTTTCAAACTATAGGGTTAAGTTTTTTCGGATATGAAAATTCTATTTATGATCCTGCTTTTATTGGTTTTGGTAATTACAAAAAACTTGTAACTTCGCCTGTTTTTTACAAAGTTATGGCAAATACTTTTATTTATTTGTTTGCGGTTGTACCGTTTTTAGTGATATTTCCGTTGTTTTTGGCTATTTTAATTAATCAAAAAATAAGATGCGTCACTTTATATAAAATCTTAATTTATTTACCTGTAATTGTATCTATTGTTGTTGCTGCAATTGCTTTTAAGTGGCTGTATGCTCAAAATGGTATCTTAAACTATTTTATGCAGACTTTTGGTTATAATCCTGTCGGTTGGCTTACTGACCCAAAATATTCGCTTTATTCCGTTGCAATCGTTACTATTTGGAAAGGGGTCGGTTATTATATGATGATTTATCTCGCATCTTTAATGAGTGTTCCTCAAGATTTGTATGAGGCTTGCGATATTGATGGTGCGGGTTTTTTGAAAAAACATTTAACCGTAACTGTTCCTCATTTAATGCCAACTATTGCTCTTGTCTCAACTATTTCTGCTATTTCTGCTATGAAAGTGTTTGCTGAAATTTATGTTATGACTAAGGGCGGGCCTTTAAATTCCAGCAAAACAATTGTTTATTATATTTATGAAAGAGCTTTTGAAAATCTTGATTTGGGCTATGCTTCGGCCTTGTCTGTTGTTTTGCTTGTTATAGTTTTAGCTTTTTCTGTTATTAATGTTTTATTCTTTGAAAAGAACAGGTATCAAATATGATAAGAAAATTTGTTGAAAAATTATCTATTCATTCTATTTTAATATTTGTATCATTGTTGTCGATATTTCCTTTTATTTGGCTTATTTCGACATCGTTAAAGGGGTTGGATGAAAATATTTTTGCATATCCTCCTGTGTTGATTCCTCAGCAGTTTACTTGGAATAATTATGTCGGGGTTTGGTATAAGGTTAATTTTATGGGATATTTTGTAAATTCTATGATTGTTGCCGGTTTGACTGTGTTTTTAAACCTTTTACTTTCCTCTCTTGCGGCTTATCCGCTTGCAAGAATGAATTTTGCCGGTAAAAAGATTTTCTTTTTTGCCATTTTAGCTACAATTATGGTTCCGTTTCAGGCTATTATGCTGCCTGTATATTTGATAACAATAAAATTACATTTGCTTGATAGCGTAAATAATATTATGGGATATCTTGGTCTTGTTATGCCGTTTGCTGTTAGTGCATTTGGTATATTCCTTATGCGTCAGGCTTTTTTGACAGTTCCTAAAGAAATGGAAGAGGCCGCAATTGTTGATGGATGTAATGTTTTTCAAGTATTTTTTAAGGTCGTGCTTCCTATGGTTAAACCTACTCTTGCGGTTTTGGCTATCTTTACTTTTATCGGTTCTTGGGGCGAATTTTTGTGGCCGAGTATTGTACTTACGAAAGACGCTATGTATACTTTGCCTGTCGGTGTTAATAATTTACAGGGAATGTTTTCAAGTAATTGGCGATTTATTGCCGCAGGCTCAATATTATCAACTGTTCCGATTGTGATATTTTTTCTTGCCTTGCAAAAATATTTTATTTCCGGCGAAAACGACGGTGCTGTTAAAGGTTAAGAATTAAATTCAATCATAAAAGAATAAGTGTTAATTGTTAAAATAATTTGTTCATTAATGTTTCAAATTCAGGAAAAGATATGTTTACCCACTGAAATTCTTTGATTGTAACAGGTTTTTCGCATATTAACCCTGCTGTATATAAACTCATTGCCAGTCTGTGATCATGATATGTTTCAACTTCGGCATTACCTTGTAAATGCTTTTTTCCCCTGATAATGAATCCATCAGGCGTTTCTTCTATATCTGCACCGATTTTTTGTAATTCTTTAACCGTGGCAGTTATTCTGTCACTTTCTTTATTTCTTAAATCCTGTGCATCTTTAATTATTGTCTCTCCCTCTGCCTGTGTCGCAAGTACGGCAATTACGGGGATTTCGTCTATTAATTTTGGTATAACATCGCCCTCTATTGTTGTTGCTTTAAGTTCAGATGTTCTTATTCTTAAATCACCAACTTCTTCTTTCCCAAGAAGTTTTTTATCAAGTATTTCGATATTTGCACCCATTTTTTCGCAAACTTCCAAAATACCTGTTCTTGTCGGATTTAGTCCTACATTTTTTATTATTATGTCGGAATTTGGTGTTATTAATCCTGCAACAATGAAAAATGCCGCACTTGAAATATCTCCTGCTATTTCAATATCTTTTGCTTCTAATTCTGATTTTGTAATTTTTGTAGTTGTATTTTCAACTTTTATTTCTGCACCAAGATAATCAAGCATTAATTCTGTGTGATTTCTCGATAAGAATGGTTCTGTATAAGAAGTTACGCCGTTTGTGTTCAATCCTGCAAGAAGAATACATGATTTAACCTGTGCAGATGATAATTTTGATGTGTAATCTATAGAGTTTAATTCTTGTCCGTAGATTTTTAGTGGGGCTTTATTTTCATTTGAGTCGATTTTTGCACCCATTAAAGAAAGAGGTTCTATTACCCGTTTCATTGGTCTTTTTGAAAGACTTTCATCTCCTATTAAAACAGAATTAAAATCTCTTGTCGATAAAATCCCACTCATTAGTCTCATTGTTGTTCCACTGTTTCCGCAGTCTAAGTCTTTTGTCGGAGCTTTTAGGTTTCCGTCAGAAATTATTTCTAAAGTTTGTTCATCCAAAAATTTATGTTCTATACCGAGTTTTGAAAAAACTTTTAAAGTTGAATGACAATCAGCACCCTTTGAAAAATTTTTAACTAAAGTTTTTCCCCTTGCAAGTGACGAAAACATTATTGCTCTGTGCGATATTGATTTATCTGAGGGAATTGTTATTTCGCCTTTTAATTTATTTTTCTTTTCAATTACTAAATCCATAAAATCATTTTATCACAAACTACTCCATTTAGAGGATATTTAAAACAATGTTTTAAAGAAAAATTTTTGCTTGCCGATATAAAAGGTATAAGAAAACCGAAAAGGTTTTACTTACCTCCTCCCCAAGTCTGGTAGCCGCCCTCGTGACGGCTTTTTTTTATTTGTGTGGACATAAACCTCTATAAAATTATATATAATTACAAAATTTGTTTATTGGATATTTTTATTTAAACGGAAATTTCGGGAGGGATTATGCAATAATCCCTCCCGTATGACTTACTTACAAAAATAAAATATTTCCTATTCCAAATAATCTTTTAATTGTGATAAATTATTATTTTTTCTCAATTTTTCTAAGGCTTCATTTTCAATTTGTCTTATTCTCTCTTTTGAAAATCCCAGCATTTGTCCAAGCTCTTCTAATGTTTTAGGTTTTTCTCCGTTTAAACCAAATCTGCATATTATTATACTTTGTTCTCGGCTGTCCAAGTATTTTAACAGTTTTCCCATTTCTGACTTGAGTCCGTTTTTTTCAGTTTGAGCATCAGGTGATTTATAACTTTTATCAGAAATATAGTCTTGTATGCTTAAATCCTCTGTGACAGGTGTATCCAAACTTATCGGTTCTTTTATTATTGATTTTTTTATTGTGTCTATTCTTTTTACATTTATTTTTAGTGCTTCGGCAATTTCTTTATCTGTTGGTTCTTTTCCGTTTTTTAATGATAAATCCGTATAGGCTTTTTTGTATTTTCTTATTTTATCGTTCATATGTACGGGTATTCTTATGGTTTTAGAATGATTGGATATGGCTCTTATTATTGCCTGTTTTATCCACCATGTTGCATATGTTGAAAATTTAAGTTCTCTTGTGTAATCATATTTTTCGGCTGCTTTTATTAATCCTAAAGATCCTTCTTGGACTAAATCCATAAAAAGCACTCCTTGACCAATATATTTTTTTGCTATACTTACGACTAATCTTAAATTTGCTTGTATCAATTTTTGTTTGGCATAGATTGCTTTTTCTTTTTTATCTTCCTTTATGGTTTTTCCTAGAAATTGCTCTTCGTTAAAGCTTAAGAGCTTAATTTTGCCGACATCTTTTAAATAATTTTGTAATAGGTCGTCGTCTTTTGAGATTGAATTAAATGTTTTAGGCTCTTCTTTTTCAGTGTTTTCTTCAAGGCTTTCTAATTCTTCATCAAGTTCATATTCTAAATTCCCAATCATCTTTATACTTCCCCTCAAATCTTTTTCAATACACACTTTATACTTATATTGACGAAGATTATCAGAAAATGTTTCAAAGTTTTGAGATTTTTTATATCAAATCCGTTTTTGAAAATTTATCACTATAAATTTATTTTATTGAGGTATGTAATATTCGACAAACGAACACTGGATATGCATTTTTGGTGCAAGTATTTGTCCTATTGGTGAATTTATTAAACTTTTATATGTTCTTAGTGTTTGGTTAAATTCTTTGACTGCAGGAGTTAGCAGGGTTTGGATGTTTATAAAATCTTGCAAATATTTATTTAAGTAAACATTATTTTGTATATTCGGATATTTTAATGCTGCTGTAAAAAGTGTATTTAATTCAATATCCAGCTGATTTTCAAGTTTAAATCTGTCTTCGTTATTATTCCATCTTTTTGGAAGTTGATTTATGTCTATAATTATTTTTCTTACTTTATAAATTAAAGCTTCTTCATTTACCATTATATCCTGAGCGGCATCAATGAATGTTAATACTGCTTTCTGTCTGCTCATCAATCTTGCATCTACTCCTGCAAGGGTTTTTAGTATTAATTCTTTATGCGTAAGAAGTCCAAAATATGTTCCGTAAAAAAAGACTCCGATTATTAAAATTATTATTAAGAGAATTAATACTGCTATCATTTTAATCTCCTGCTAATATTATTGTAAAATCACTTTTTGGACAGAAATTTTTTACAGGGTCATATACAAATTGAATATTTTTTATGTATGAAACTTTTTTCTTAAGCCAGTTAAAAAAGTCATTTGAAATTGATGAAGACTGTGCTATAAACTGTGAATGAGTTATATCCGCTTTATAGAAACAAGATACTGTAATACCTGTTTGCTCAAGTTCCGATTTTATAATTTCAGCTTGTTCGGATTTTTTGCCGGCGTATATTACGCCTCCGATAATATGGTTGTTATCAAGTGGTGTTTTATCACGGTATATCATTCGGTCTATAACTTCCTGAGTTTTTTCAGGGTCTAATATCCAGTAGCTAATTGTTCCTTTTTGATTTGGTGCTCCAGGAAGTGTTGCTACTTCTATTTTATTCATGTCTATATTTTTAGCAAGTGATGCTAGTTGAGATATCTCGTATAGCGAAAGGTCAGTTTTTATGTATGAAGTTACTATATTTATTAATTCAGGAATTCTGGCTATTGCTTGAGGGTTTTGAAGTTTTTCCAATAATCCTCTTAAAAACCATTGTTGTCTTTGAGTTCTGCCGATATCTCCAAGACCGTCTTTTCTAAATCTTAAATATCCCACGGCATTTCTTCCGTCAAGAATGTTTAAGCCTTTATTTAGATTTATGTGAAGTTTTCCCGAATAATCATGATAATGCATTTCTTTTTCTACATAGATAGGTACACCTCCAAGTGCATCTACGGACTTTTCTACGGCTGCATCATTTACCATTATGTAGTGGTTTATTTTTATTCCTAATGTTTCTTCAAGAGTTTCTTTTGTAAGCTGAATTCCGCCTAATGCGTGTGCTGCATTTATTTTTTGGATACCGTAATCATGTGGTAAAAATACTTTGCTGTCTCTTGGTACGGATATCGCATTTATTGATTTTGTTTTAGCATCAATATTTAAGAGAATTATTGTATCTGTTCTTGTACCTGCCCAAGGGTCTGACGGATTTTCTCCTGCATCTGTTCCGACAAGCAGAATTGTCTGTCTCTTCGTAAATAGTGGTATTGTAAATTGTTTTTTATCTTTCTTGTTTTTCTTTAATGAAAAATTTGATACAAATTCTGCAAACCATGATTTTTTCTCTGAGGTATTATTTTCCCCGCTTACTATAGCCGTATCGCTTAAGAGTAAAAACCCGATTACCATTCCGCATAGAATTGAAACTATTACAAGCAGTGTTTTTGCAAAGTTTGAAGTCTCTTCTTTCTCTTCTTGTAAATGTTTTAAAAATACACTATATTCTTCACGTTCTTTTGTAATTTTATTCATGTAAAATCTCATCCCTATACGTGTAATGTAATTATAAGCCAGTCATAAAATAAAAGCAAATAGGATTAATTTTTATTTAGATTGTTTTTTACGATTTTTACTTCAAAATTTTGATGGATTTTTAATCTTACTTTTATTTTTACTTGATGTGAATGAGTATTTGTTTTATTTTGGAATAATTTCTTTTTGATATGCCCAGGCAGAATGGTTATGTATACTTTCGAATGATTCGCATAAGAGTTCAAAACTTCTGATTTCGGGTTTTTCTTTTATTTTTATGATTACATCTCTTAGAATGTCTTCTACAAATTTCGGATTATTGTATGCTTGTTCTGTTACGAATTTTTCGTCTTCTCTTTTTAATAGTGAGTATATTTCGCTTGAGGCACAGTTTTCGATGTCTTTTACTAAATCCTCTATCCAAATATGTGCGTCATCATCGTAATTTATTTTCAGCGAAACAATACTTCTTTGGTTGTGTGCTCCGTTTTCGGATATTTCTTTTGAACATGGACAAAGCGTTGTTACAGGAACTTTTACACCTAAATAAAATTTATACTCGTTATTGTAATATGTTCCTGTAAACGAGCAATCATAGCACACTGGAGAAACAAGCTTTGATACGGGTGATGGTTTGTTTATGAAATATTTAAATTCAAATTCTAACTCTCCGTTTTTTGCATTTAATTTTTCTACTATTTCCTGAAGACAACTCTTTATGTCTACACCAAGCATATTTTTGTTGCTCCAGTCTGTCAAAACCTCTATAAATCTTGACATATGTGTACCTTTATAATTTTGCGGCAATGATACACTTGCTGTAGCTTTTGCCCACACGGTACAGTCTGAGTTGTTTTTTCTTTGTATTTTTAAGGGAATTTCTACGTCTTTTACACCGACTTTTTGAATGTCTATTCCTCTTTTATCTTGTGTATTTTGTATATCTTTCATATGTCTGTTATCTTCTTTTTCTTTTATTTTTATATATTTAATTTTATATCTGTAAAATTTCCTTCTTCAATTGCTAACAAAATTTTTAGTGCAATTTCTCTTTGTGTTTTTGCAGGTGCAAGCCTTAATAATTCTATTGCTTTCATTATTACAGGGTCGGTGTCATACCAGCGGTTTCCTTTTCCTTGGTATTTTTTCATCATTTCGTGTACGTGGTCTATGACTTCTCCCGCAACCTGGGTTTGAAGCTGTAATATAAATTCAGCCGCTTCATCTTTTGTTTTTGCAGGTGATATCTTTAGTACTTCCAACGCTTCTTTTAAAATAGGGTCTTTGTCATACCATCTTCTATTTTTCATTTGTCCCTCTCTGTTTATACGTTCTTTATCTATCGTAACATATCTTTTTATTTTTTTATATGTATTTTATTTTGTATTTTCATTTTTTCTTTATTTGTGATAGATTTTTATATTATAACTTGTTGGAGAAAATATATGAAACTACTGATTTTAAATGGCCCAAATTTAAATATGCTTGGTAAACGAGAACCTGAAATATACGGAAAAAATACTCTGAATGATGTACTTAATTTGGTGGAGGAGTATTGTAATAGTTTAAATTGTGATGTCGAATTCTATCAATCTAACCATGAGGGAGATTTAATTGATAAAATTCAGATGACTGATGCTGATGGAATTGTTTTTAATGCAGGTGCATATACCCATACAAGTGTTGCGTTAAGGGATGCTATTTCAAGTGTTAAAACTCCGGTTGTTGAGGTTCATATTTCTAATGTTCACTCTCGTGAAGAATTTAGACATAAATCAATGATGGCCCCTGTTTGTTTAGGGCAGATTTGCGGATTTGGTTTAGATAGTTATATTCTTGCCGTTAACGGTTTATATCGTTTTCTGTCAAAGGACGTAAAATAATTATTGAACCTATATTTAACTGGATAAAATCATGAATTTCTATCGGTCTTGATGGTATTAATCTGTTTCGTAATTCGCAGCCTTTTATTGCAACAAATTTTTTTTCACCATTTAGAATATCACTCAAAATACGGTTTCTTTTACCTGTTTTTGGCATGAAAACGGTGCCTTTTATTTCGTAGTCCTGTGTTATTATAAAAACCCGCTCTGACCATACCCTTGAGTTAAAATCATTTGCCGATACTTCATTTGCTGCCATTAATTCTTTCCTTTCTTTCTAATTTGCATTTTGGCGTTTGTTTTTTTTGAGAGAAATTTATTTTATTCTAATTGCTAAACCTTATTATTTTAAAGTATTTTTTTTATTTTTATTTGCCTGATTGATTTAAGTTATGTGTTGAGACGAAATTTTTATATTTCGTATGATTGGAATAGAGGAAGATATAGTGCTAATGCCAAAACCAGAACTATTCCGCCGATTACTATTAACATTATCGGCTCTATGGCCTTTGTCATTGTATCTATAACTTTGTCTAAAGTTTTATCAATAAATATTGTGGCTTGATACATCATTTCACCCAAACGACCTGATTGTTCACCTGTTGCAATCATAAATAATATCATTCCCGGGATAGCCTTTGTTGCTCTAAGTGCAACGGAAAGGTGTTTCCCTTGTTGCACGTCTGCTGTTGCCATACTTATTTTATCTTTTAGCGTTGTATTTGTAAGCGTTATATTTGATAAATATAGGCAATCTACAACAGGAATCCCCGCATCATATGCAACCTGCATTACTGATACAAAGTTTGAAAAATTTGAAAACTGGATTAATTGATTTATCAAAGGTATTTTCAGTACATATTTATCAATAAGCCTTTTAGACGGAGTCCATCTTAACAAAAACATTGAACCAAAAATAACAGTTCCGAATATTGCCGGAATTGCAGGCCAATAAGTCTTTAGCCAAACACCCATATCCATCAGTGTTTTTGTAATCCAAGGAAGTTCCTTATCCATTGTGTCAAACATTTCTGCAAATGCAGGGAATACAAACACAAGCATAACCGTAGTTACAAGCATTGCAAGCAATATTACAAATACCGGATACATAAGTGCCCCGATTACTCTGCTTCTTATGTTGTCTTCTTTTTTCAATAATTCTAAAAGACGTTCCATTGTTTTTTCAAGTTCCCCTGCGTCTTCTCCGGCTCTTACCAGACCTATGTAGATTTGTCCGAATACTTCCGGATATCGGGCAACTGTATCGGCAAACGTTGAACCTGTCATGATTTGTCTTCTTAATTCTTGTGCTACACTTTTTAACTTTTTATTTGATGCATCATTTTCAATAAATGTTAAGGCTTCAATTACGGGAATACCTGATTGAACAAGAATTTGGAATGTCGAGGTGAATTCGACACGTTCACCAAGATTCATTTTTTTTATCTTTTTAAAATCAGCTTTTTTCTCTGTTGTACCGCTTTTATTTGTTTCTACAATTTTTGTTGGTAAATAGCCCATTTTTCTTATAAGTTCTCTGGCTTCTTTGTGATTTGAGGCCTCTAAAGAACCTTTTATTAATTCTTTATTGTTTTTTAGTGCTGTATAATTATAAACCGGCATTTACTCTTGTTTTCCTATTCATTGCTTAAACCTAATACTCTAACGTATTCTTCAATTGTTGTATCTCCGTTCAACAGGTGGTTTAAACAAGCCTGTGTAAGTGTTTTCATTCCTGTTGCAATTGCTGCTTCTTCTATTTCAATATCGTGAGCCCCTTGCGATATAAGTTTTCTTAATTCTTTTGATATCGGTAAAATTTCATATACACCCATACGTCCTTTATAACCTGTCATATCACATTGTCCGCAGCCTTTTGCTCTATATATTTTTGTATTCATTAACTTGTGAATATCTTCTTCATCACTGAAAATTTGTGCCGCTTCATCATGTGACGGAAAATATTCTTCTCTACAGTCTTTACAAAGATGTCTTACCAATCTTTGAGAAATTACCCCGATTAATGTTGATGATACAAGGTAATCTTTTGCCCCCATTTCTATTAAACGGGTAAGTGTTGATGCTGCTGAATTTGTGTGAACGGTACTTAGTACAAGGTGACCTGTAAGTGCCGCTGATATAGCTACTTCAAGAGTTTCATAGTCACGAATTTCCCCTACAAGTATTATATCAGGGTCTTGTCTTAGAATTGCTCTCATACACGATGCAAAAGTTATACCTGCTTTTACGTTTACTTGAGACTGGTTTATACCCTCAATTTTTATTTCTATGGGGTCTTCAATTGTTGTTATATTTACGCCTTCGGTGTTTAAATTCTTAAGAATTGAATATAACGTCGTTGTTTTCCCTGAACCTGTAGGACCTGATGTTAGGATAATTCCGTTTGGTGTTGATATTAATTTTTTTATTTTTACTAAATCTTGAGGCGTTGCACCTAAGAGTTTTATTTCTCTTTCCGAAGAATTTAGTGTTACTGCCGGTGCAAGAACACGGATTACCATTTTTTCTTTTCCTGATACAGGCAGAGTATTTATACGGAAGTCGAATGCTCTTTCTTTATAATTAATTGTAAATGTTCCGTCCTGTGGTCGTCTGTGTTCTGCAATGTTCATTCTTGATAAAACTTTAAAACGTGTTAAGACTGTCTGCTCTATTTTTGCAGGCAAATCTAAAGCGTGTCTTAGGATACCGTCTATTCTGTATCTTACAACGTGATTTTTTAATCTCGGTTCTATGTGTATATCTGATGCCTTTAAATCTATCGCATCTGTTAAAATTTTATTTACAAATTCTGCTACTGTACTTGAACTTTCTTGAAGTTCTTTATCTATTTGTTCCCATAGAGTATCTTCTATTCTTAATTGACTTGCTTCTTCTTCAAGTTTTTGAAGTATTTTATCTGATTTTTTCTTTTCTTGCGAGAAAAATTTGTCTATACTTCGTTCAAATTCGTAAGATGTAACAACAAGCGGTTTCGGGTTTTGTCCTGTTATGTAGACGATTTCTTTTAATGCAGCAGTATTATAGGGTTCTACAAGTCCGACTTGCAGAACTTTTCCGTCAGAATATATAGGCAGAATTTTATTTTCTTTTATAAAATCTTCGGGTAGAATTTTTATATATTTGCTTTGGTCTTTAAACATTTCATCGGCTACAACTTCTTGTTGAAAAATTTCTGCCAAAGCTGTCTTAAGTCGGGGCAGTGAAATGCAGCCCATACCATAAAGTATCGAGCCTATCGGTTCTTGGCGTCTTTTTGAATCTTCCAATGCTTCAGCCAATTGAGTTTCTGATATCTCGCCTGTTTCATAAAACATATCACCAAGCATTTTGTTCATTTCAGCAAAAGTTTTAGGCACTTGTTTGTCTGATTGTTGTGTCGATATTAGAGTTTGTGTAGCATTTTGCTGCTGTACAGTTGCCTGATTTTGTTGTGCAGAAACTGATTGAGGCATTTTCTGCTGAATTTGAGGCTGAGAAATGTTTGCAGCCGAGTTATTTGTTTCTGCTGTAGAATTGCGTTCAATGTTTATGCTTGAAAATAATTCTTTATACGCATCGTTCGGCAAAAATATAAATTGTGTATCGCATCCGCAGATTGCTTTTACAAGTTCTCCTGCATCCTGCTTTCTTGTTTGCTGATTTCCTACGGCAAATAATGTTGTATTTTTTATATTTATTGGCAAAAATTGGCACTCTTCCAACTGTGTAACATCAAATTTTGATATTACATCCTGATTTATATTTGCTTTTAATTTTTGTATTTTTTCGTCCATATTTTATTGTTTTATTATATTACAATCCTGTTTGAATTGTATTTTGATTGTTTACTTTTTTCTTATACGTTATCAAATCTTCTTCATCAAATAAAATTCTTGGTGTTACCATAACGATAAATTCTGATTTACTTCTAGATAGGTTTGAAGATCTGAACAAGAAACCTATAACAGGAATATCGCCTAATACAGGAATTTTTTCAATACCTTTTGTTTCCTGTTCATTTACCAATCCTCCAAGAATTAGTGTATCTCCGTCTTTCACTCTTATATTTTTTAAATCTAAGTTTCTTCTGGCGAGTAATGTTGCTTCAATTTCGTCTCCGGAACCCAATTGCCCTGCAACAACAGTGTAGTTTGGATTTATATTGAATGTAACATAGCCCTCAGGGCTTATTTGAGGAGTTATTGAGAATTTTAAACCTTTATCGTTACCTATATCATAATTCTTTGTTGTTTTTACGGTTGTACTACTTGCACTATCTGCCATATCGGTTGTTACTTTTTTTATGTAATCTTCTGTCAGGTCAATTGTTGAAGTTTGTCCGTTTGTAACAAGGATACGTGGATTAGAAAGAAGTTTTCCTTTTGAATTTGATATAAGGTAATTTATTGCCCAGGTTATTGTAGATCCATAATCCGGTACATTACCTCTTAAAACTATTTCATTTACAGTTTGTAAACCCCCGTTAAGATTCAACGAAACTCTTCCTTGGTTATATGTCCATTCGTTAGTTAATTGTTTTGAGCCATTTTCATTAGATTCAACTATGGCTATTTCCAAATATGCCATTAGTTGTTTTTTATCGTGCTCAGTGATAAATTCTCGTATTGTATTTATTTGATTGTCGTTGCCGCCAATTATATTTATTGTCCCTATTTGCGGATAATAAGATACGGTTAAGGTTTGAGTCGGAAATGATGAGAATTTGCCTGCTTGTACATCATTTTTTATGTTGCAGGCAACCACACCTTCTCCAAGCTTTATATCATCAGCTCCGCCTGTTATTGTACCTCTGAAAATGTCGCTTGCTCCTGATGTTTGTGAGCCGAATGCTGTCGGTACTAATATTTTGCATATTAAATCAGCCATTTCTTTTGGTGTAGTGTGGTTTAATATAAATGTTGTTGATTTTGGTTTTTTATCGAATTTGTCTAATATTTTTTGTGCCATTAGGACATCGTTTTTTGTTCCGAAAATTAAAAGTTCGTTATCAAGAGGGTTTGTTGTTACTATATCTCCTGTTGATAGTCCCGGCAGGTTTTGAGAAAAAATGTTTTTGTTTAAAAAATTTGCTATTAATGCCGCATCAAGATTTTTTACAGGCAATGATGTCATTACATGTCTTGAATAGGTTAAGTCTTTTGCATCTTGTGCACTTGCAACTATCATTGTTTTCTTTTCTATATAATAAGTCAAATCTGATACCTGCATTATCATTTTAAAAGCATCGTTAATCGGTACATTTACAAGGTCAAGAGTTATTTTCTTTTTTGAATCAACAGAATTATGGAAAATAATATTCAGACCTGCCTGGTCTGCGAACATTCTCAAAACCTGCTGTACATCAGAATCTCTTAAGCTTAATGTGATATTAGGGTTTGTTTTTGTAAATTGAATATCTCCCTCAAGAACCATTTGTGATGGTTTTGAATCTCTTAGTACAGGTTTTTGGCTCACTGCGTATGCCGATGAGATATTCATTCCTGCTAATGATGTTATCATTAGTAAACTTATTATTTGTTTTATTTTTAAATTAAATTTTAGCATATTTGATTAACCTTATAGTCTTTCTCTTGAGTTATAAATCATTCTGTCAATTCCGCTTGAACCGCCGAATTTATTGTTTAGATTTGAAATAGTATTGTATTCCAACTTCCCGCTAATTTGTTCTCCGACACCTGCACTATATGTATTAGAGCCTAATTGTACGGTTACTGTATTAGGTGTTATGTTAAGAACTTTAAATCTGTTTATTATATCGCCTCTTTTTACGAGGTAGTCTGCTCCTTGAACATTTATTATTGCAGACGGATTGTATGTATCATATAAAATTCCTGAAATGGTTGTTGTCATTACTTTTCCTGCATCAGATTCTTCAGGAATTGTTGGTACAGGTTCAGGATAATTTACTTTTGGTGTTCTGCCAAGAGCGTTTGTGTATGGTACAAAAGGATTTGTTCTTTCCTTGTCGGATACTGTGAACATAACCTTTTTTTCTCCTACGGCTATTGCTATATCGGAATTATCTAAATCATCTTCAACTTCTATTATTTTTCGGCCTTTTCTCGGTACGGTTATTGCTGAAACGCCGTTTCCGTCAGGTGTAGGCATTTGAAGATTTGATGAATTCATTCCTGTTGGAATTGAACTTCCGTCAGGTGTTCCTCCGTATTCTGCGTTTAACAAGACGTCTAAATCTGAAAGACCTGAATTTCCGTAAGTATTGTCTGTTACAAATTCGTTTTTGATTTGAATCGGGTGTGAGTCTATATTGTACAAATCGTAGATATAATATATTGTGTATCCGGCTAATAATGAGAATAAGCTTATTAATACGGCTATTGTTCCGTACATTATCTTTTCGTTTTTAAATACATTGTTGAATCTTATTTTAAACACATTAAGAGTGTCATGACTGAGTTCAAATCTGTCAGTCATGCTTTTCGGCAGGTTAACATATCTTATGTTAACATTTACTTTGTCGTTGCTAAACCCACTTATCATGGCTTTTTCGCACCCCTGTATTCCTTCTCTGATTTGTGTTAATTTTACGCAATTTCCTACGGTATTTTACATTTTATCATATGTGTTCATGAAAAACAAAATTCTTAACATTACTTTTTTTAACATTTATTTTCTTTTCTTTCTCTATGTTTTATAATTATAGAATGAAAGATATAACTATAATTTCGCCTGTTAAAAAACCTGATGATATTGACAATTTTGTTAAGAATTCTGCCTGCCGTGAATTTTATGTTTATCATTCTAAATTCTTAAATAATAATTTTGATTATGTTAACGAGTTTATTCAAAAAGCTAAAAATAATAACTCCAAGCTTTACATAAACTTTAAACACAATATTACGGAAGATGATTTAATTGAAATTAAGAAGTTAATAAAATTTCTGAAAACAACTAAAGTCGACGGTATTTTTATTAATACTTTTGCCATTTTGGAGGCTATTAAAGTTCAAAACCTGCCTTTTAAAGTCATTATTGATTCATATTTTGATATTCATAATTTGTCAGGAATTGACTTTGTAAATAATTTCCATAAGGTTAACGGCGTAATTATTACAGAAGAAATATATATGAAAAATATAGCCAAGATTAAAAAGTTTACTAATCTTCCTCTGGCTATTGATTCTGATAATCTGCCATGGTGCTGCGAAGATTTAAAAAAACTTAATGCTATAGATAAAGTCGTTATAAAGGGCAAATTTACGACTTCAGAAGAAATTTTAGACGGTATTTTGCTTATTGAAAAAATTCTTCAAAAACCTAAAATGTTTAAAAATCAAAAACTTCCGTTTAAACACGTAAGAAAATGTACTTATCAGACTAATCATTTTTCAGGCGATATGCTTTCTGCTGAAGGCCGTGATTTTAAATTTAGCCGCAATATACAAACTTTTGAGTGGGATATAAAACGCAGCCGTTTGATAAAAGGGTTTGAATATTATGGTGAGGAAAAATTTAAGGTTAATTTGAGGCTTTCTGAACTTGCTCATATTAAAGAAGTTAAAAAACTTATTAAAAAACTCGGCTACAATCCCATATATTCTATTGAATACGGAGAAATCCTTTCTACAGCCGATTTGGCAACAAGCAGTTTTGACCAGGTTATAAAAAAGGTTAAAAAGTTCTGTAACGATTATGGTATACGTTTTCAGATGTCTACTCCGAGAATTTTAATTGAAAGAGATTTTGACAGAGTTTATGAATACGAAAAACAATTATTGCTGGAAGAACCTTTTCCTGCAAGTTTGATTATAAATAATATAGGTTATTTTTGGAATGTTATTAATGATTCTGATTTGAACAGAATTCCTATAGAAATCGGACAGGGGATAAATCTTTTAAACTCAATGTCCATCAACTGTTTAAATAATATGTATCCTATAAATACAATAGATTTTACGTCGTTTAACGATGAGGAAAATATAGTTAATACAGTAAAAAAAATAAAAAATATAATTCCTAGAAAAAAGCTTACTATTGCTGGTAATATAAGAATTCCTGCGTCCGGATTATGTCCTTTAAATAATGACAGTGCTATAGTATCCCGTCTTTCTTGCAAAGCTCCCTGTCATAGAGGTGGATTTGCACTTAAAGACCCCGCTTTGAAAAAGATTATTCCGTTTACATGTGACGGATTTTGCAGAATGCATATGTTCTCGGACAAAATTTTGGAAAATTTTGATAAAATAGACTACTATACAAAAGTTGGCATTAATGAGTTTGTTTTTGATTTTTCGGCTTTAAATGCAAAATTTATTCCTATTTTGCTGACTAATTTTTTAAATAGTAGATTTCTGATTAATAGCAAATAAATTTTGTTATGCTAAAATATATTTATAACTGAAAGGATTAATATTATGAAAAATAAAATAATAACAGCTTTAATGCTTTTTGTCTTAGGTTTAAGTATAGGTAACGGAATTGTTTCAAACAGCGTTATGGCGCAAAACGGTTCTTCAAAATCTGCTGTTGTCGAAAATACTCAAACAACAGTTGTTAATTCTCAACTTACTCAAAAAGCTGAAACAGTTATGAGCGTCAAGCCTCTGGATTTGGTTGAAAATCCTGATGTTTATTTAAACAAGAAAATAAAAATTACGGCTCTTTTTGACAAATTCTCTATCCTCGGATTGGATTACAAACCTGCATTGAGAAGTTCTGAAAAATATATTACTTTCTTAATTCAACGCCCTGAGGTTTCAAATGATATACCTCTGTCTGAATTGAAAAACTTCTTGACTCGTGATATGGCGGAAAAATTTATTGATTTGAATAACGGCGATACAATTGAATATACAGGAACAGTATTTTCAACGGCCTTAGGCGATGTTTGGGTTGATGTGGACAGTTTGACTGTATTGAAGAAAAAAGAAACTAAAAAATAGAAAAAATTTAGTGTATAATTAAATCATATATATGACAAAATAATTTTTGCCATGTGCTAAAATCTTATAATATAGGGAGATATTATCAGATGAGTGAGAGAAAAAACTATTTAACTATACACGGGCATTTTTATCAGCCGCCAAGAGAAAATCCATGGCTTGAATCAGTCGAAACACAGGAAAGTGCAGCTCCGTTTCATGATTGGAATGAGAGAATAAATTTTGAATGCTATAACCCTAATTCTGTGTCTAAAATCGTGGATAGCAGAAATAAAATTCTTGATTTGGTAAATAATTATGAGTATATGAGCTTCAATTTTGGAGCTACTCTTTTGTCATGGATGGAACAAAACGCTCCTCAGACTTATGACAGGATAATTAAAGCTGATATTGAAAGCGTAATTGAGCATAACGGGCATGGTAATGCTTTGGCTCAAGTTTATAACCATATAATTATGCCGCTTGCAAATTATCAGGATAAACAGGCTCAGGTAAAATGGGGAATAAAGGATTTCTTTTACAGATTTGGAAGACAGCCTGAGGGTATGTGGCTTGCGGAAACTGCTGTTGATGATGAAACTTTGAGTGTACTTGTGGATAATGGTATTAAATTTACCGTTTTATCTCCTTATCAGGCATTAAGATGTAAAAAAATAGAAGCGGATAATTGGCAGGATGTCAGCTGGGGTAATATTGACCCTGCAAGACCTTATCGCTATTATTTGAAAAACGGCAAGGGCAAATATATAGATTTATTTTTCTATGATGGTGCAATATCTAAGTCTGTGGCTTTTGATGAACTTCTAAAAGACGGTAATAAGTTTATAAGAAGACTAAAAGAGGGTGTGTCTAATGAAAGAGAATATCCTCAACTTGTAAATATTGCAACTGACGGAGAAAGCTACGGTCATCATACAAAATTCGGTGATATGGCTTTGGCTTATGTTGTAAAGGTCAGAGCTGAAGATGAGGGTTTTCAAATTGTAAATTACGGCGAATTTTTGGATAAATTTGGCGTTAAATATGAAGTTGATATCAAGCAGGCTTCAAGCTGGAGCTGTTTCCATGGTGTCGGAAGATGGTCGGATGATTGCGGCTGCTCTACCGGTGGACATCCCGGCTGGAATCAAAAATGGCGTAAGCCTTTAAGAGAGGCTTTAAATATGCTTCGTGATAAATTGCTTGAAATTTATGAATCTGAGGGTAAAAAATATTTTAAAGATATTTGGAACGCCAGAAATAACTATATTGACGTTATTTTAGACCGCTCAATTTTGAATGTTAAAAAATATCAAAAGGCTAATTTTGTTGACGGATTATCGGGTGAAGAGAAAGTTTCAGCAATGAAACTGCTTGAAATCCAAAGACAGTCTTTATTAATGTTTACAAGCTGCGGTTGGTTTTTCTCTGAAATTTCAGGAATTGAAACCACTCAAATTATGAAATATGCCGCAAGAGCTATTCAGCTTGCTAAATCTTTTACTGCTGAAAATTTGGAAGAAGAATTTCTTTCATTATTGGAAAATGCTCAAAGTAATATTAAAGAATATGGCAGCGGGCGGGATATTTATGAAAAATTTGTAAAACCAAGCGTTGTAAGTATTAAACAAATAGCATCTTTGTGGGCTATCTCTTCTTTATTTAAAGATTTTGAAGAAGAAGAGGATTTGTATTGCTATACAATGAAAAAAATTGCTTATAAAAAAGTTTCTAAGGGTTCTACAAATTTTGTCGTGGCTCATTTGGAAATAAAATCAAATATAACTTTAGAAACCTTTGATACCATGATTGTTTTAATTCAGTATCAGGGCGGAGATTTCCATTGTGCTATCAAAGATTTTACTAACCAGAAAGATTATTTAAGTTCTCAGGAAGATTTGATTAAAACTTTTTTAAATCAGCCTTTAACGGAGATTATCAGAAAAATTGATGAGTATTTTGGTTCTAAATATTTTACGTTAAAAGATATTTTCATTGAAGAACGTAAAAATATTCTTGCTATGCTATTAAAAGACCAGATGGATAAATTCGCTGAAACTTACAGAAAAATGTATAATGACGGTAAAAGTTCAATTCAGCAAATGCAGTCTTTGGGTTTGGATATCCCTGATGAATTCAAAATTTCTGCTCAATATGCGTTGACTAAAAAATTTAACGATTTATTTGATGATGAAAAAGGTTATATTGAGGATGATGTAATTCAGGAGGCTGTTGATATTAACTTTGAAATAAAACTTTTGGGAATTGATATAGACAAAATGCCTACAAGTAAAATATTTTCTGAAAAAATACTTCAAAATATTTCCCGACTTGCAAATAATCTTGAATATAGTCAGGCAGAAGCTGCGTTGGATATATTTGATAAAATTGAAAAATTAGATATGGATGTAGAAATTTCGGAAGCTCAAAATATATTCTTTAGTAAAATCTTTATTCAAATGGGTGATATTTTATATGAATTTGAAAAAAGTCATACAAAAAGAGATAAAGATTTTTTGGAAATGCTATTTTCGATCAGTACAAAATTAAACATTAATTCTGAATTTTATCGTACAAAATTTGATAGAATTCTTCTTGAACAAATGGAATAAAAATAACGATTTTAATATTAAAAACTGAAGCAGTTGAACCTTGGTAAAAAGTAAGCAAAATTACTGAAATTTTATATTAAGTTATGTAAACTCTTGCAAGATCTCGTAAATATTGAGATTGAACTATTTTTAATAAATTTGTTAACTTTTGTAAAAATGAATTTTTAAATGGCTGAAACTCAAGTATAATGCCTTATATGATATGATATGATATGATGGGATGGGGAGTCCTAAAGTTTTTTTGCCCATATTTCGATAATTATATTGTCGAATAAAGTTAATACTACAAAAAAGAAAGGAAATTATTATGTCATTCCCTATTGGACTTCTTTTTACCGGCGCTAAAATGATTATTAATGGGTCAAGAAAAAAACCTACGGTACAAACAAAAGAATCTACGCCAGCTGAACCAATTGATCCAAAAGGTCCAGGTAGTCCTACTCAACCTGGTGAACCTGCCGCCGGTGGTGGCTATATGGCAATGGGTTAAATAGTAAAATTTATATTAATTTTTGAAAAATTCGGAAATCAGCTTTTCTATATGGATAGCTGATTTCCCGTTTCCATACGGGTTTTGAGCTTTTAATCTTGTATCCTTTTTATCTTGGGATAAAATTTCTTCACTTAGTTCTACTATTTTTTCATAATCTGCACCTACAAGAGTTGACACACCTGCTTCAATGCCCTCTTGTCGTTCGGTTTCGTATCTCATTACAAGTGTAGGACAGCCGAATGACGGTGCTTCTTCTTGTATTCCGCCGCTGTCGGTCAGTATTAATTTTGCATTTTTCATTAAATATACAAGATTTGGATAATCCAACGGTTCAAGAAGATGGATGTTTTCTATATGGTTTAAGCTGTTGTATATTTTTTCCTTTACATTAGGGTTTGGATGAACAGGGATTATAAAGTTATGAAACTTATGTTTTTCCGCCAAAGTTCTTATTGCATCTATAATTCTATCCAGTCTTTCACCATGGTTTTCTCTTCTATGTGCGGTGATTAAGACAGAGTTATCGTTTACTGTTATATTTTTTTCTTTGAAGAAATTTTTTGCATTGCTTATTGTTTCTTCCGACAAGCAGAAAAGAGCATCAATAACGGTATTTCCTACAACGTGAATTTTATTTTTGTCAATATCTTCTTTTAGCAAAGCTTTTTTATTTTTTTCAGTAGGGCAAAAATGTAAATCTGCTACACGTGATGTCATTTGTCGCATAATTTCTTCCGGAAATGGTTCAAAAATATCGTATGAACGCAAGCCTGCTTCAACATGGAATACAGGTGTTTTATTATAAAAACTTGTTAATGCTCCGCAAAGTACAGTCATTGTATCGCCTTGAACTATTGTTGCATCAATTTTATAATGGTTAAAGACATCGCTTAAAGATGTTAGTATTCTTGCTTGAACTTCGGCTAAGGTTTGATTTGGTTTCATACAATCCAAATTTATATCAGCTTTCAAATTAAAATAACTCAATGTTTGATTAGAAAGTTCCTTTTGTTGTTCTGTGTTACAGATTAAAACATTATACTTGTCCGAATGTTTTTTTAATTCCAAAATAACAGGAGCTAATTTAATAACTTCAGGTCTTGTTCCGAATACAACCAATATATTTTTCTTATCCATATTGCCATTTTACAATAAATAAATTTTTTTGCTATACTGAATTTATGAAAGTTAAAATAATAGGTGCGGGCTTGGCTGGCAGTGAAGCCGCCTTACAGCTTGCTAAAAGAGGAATAGAAGTCGATTTGTACGAGATGAGACCTAAAAAAATGACTGGGGCTCATACTACAGAAAAGCTTGCAGAATTTGTCTGCTCAAACAGTATGGGGTCTTATGACATTTTTAATGCAAGCGGATTATTAAAAAAAGAAATGGAACTTTTGGGTTCTGAACTTATTAAAATTGCCTTTGATGTTAAAGTTCCTGCGGGCAATGCTCTTGCTATCGATAGAGAACTTTTTTCTCAAAAGGTTACGGAAAAAATAAGTCAAAACCCTTTGATTAATTTAATCAGAGATGAAGTAAATGAAATTCCTGTGGGTAATGTTATTATTGCTTCAGGGCCTTTAACGTCCGATAGTATGGCAAAAAGTATTCAAAGTTTTACTCAGGAAGAACATCTGCATTTCTTTGATGCGGTTGCTCCTATTATAGAAAAGGACAGTATAAATTTTGACAAGGCTTTTTATGCTTCCCGCTACGATAAAGGTGAAGCTTCTTATATAAATTGCCCGATGAATAAAGATGAATACGAAAAATTCTATGATATTTTAATTAATGCCGAAAAAATTGAGTTAAAAGATTTTGAAAAAGGTGCGAAATTTTTTGAAAGCTGTCTTCCTGTGGAGGTTTTGGCATCAAGAGGTTTTGATACATTGAGATTTGGACCTATGAAACCTGTAGGTTTGATTGATAAAAGAACAAATGAAAAATCTTATGCCGTTGTTCAATTAAGACAGGATAACTCAATTAGAACTCTATATAATATTGTTGGCTTTCAAACGAATTTAAAATGGTCTTATCAAAAAGAATTGATACATTCAATACCTGGTCTTGAAAATGCAAACATTATGCGTTATGGGGTTATGCACAGAAATACTTTTATCAATAGTCCAAAAGTCTTAACTTCCAATTTAAATACGTTGAAAAGACCTGACTTATTTTTTGCAGGGCAAATAACGGGCGTGGAGGGTTATACCGAAAGTATGGCATCAGGACTTATTGCAGGAATTAATATGGCAAAATTTGTTAATGGTGAAAATCTTTTAACATTGCCAAAAGAAACTATTTTAGGTGCGTTACTAAATTATATTACCGATAAAAACCACAAACAACTCCAGCCTGTAAATTCAAATTGGGCACTTATTAGTCACGGTGTTGAATTCCCTAAAAATATAAGAAAAGATAAAAAAGCTAAAGCTGAAATCCTTTCTAAAAGAAGCTTAGAGGTTTTAAACGGAGTTTTAACTAATTTATGAGAAATAAAATTGCACTGATAATAGGTGCAGGGCCTGCCGGACTTGCCGCTGCATATAAGTTCTTGACCGAAACTGATGACATAAAACCTATAATCTTAGAAGAATTGTCAGAAGTCGGAGGAATATCAAGAACAGTCGATTTTAATGGTTGTGGTGTTGATTTGGGCGGGCACAGAATGTATTCTAAGTCTCAGGAAATTCTTGATTTTTGGGAAAATATTCTGCCTCTCCAGGGTGTAAAGTCTATAGATGATAAAATTTTGAATAGAGAAGTCGAAAACCTTTCTGATATTGGCTCTGACCCTGAGGTGTCTGATGAGGTTATGCTAAAACGTCGCAGATTTTCAAGAATTTATTATACTCGTAAATTCTTTGATTATCCTGTTTCTTTAAAGTTAACTACTATTCTAAATCTTGGGATTATAAAAACTTTTTTGGCTGGTATGAGTTATTTTAAATCTTGTTTTGTGAAACGTGATGAAAAAACACTTGAAGATTTTATGATAAATCGTTTCGGCAAGGTTTTGTATTCAACTTTTTTTGAAAATTATACGGAAAAAGTATGGGGCAGGCATCCTAAAGATATTTCTAAAGAATGGGGTGAACAAAGAATTAAGGGGCTTTCTTTAACAAAAGCTGTTTTAAATGCGTTAAAATTAACTAAAAATAAAGAAACAACACTTATTGATGAATTTTTCTATCCAAAGTTCGGCTGCGGCCAGTTATGGAAATTGATGGCTGATTTTATTGTAAATAACGGCGGCGAAATTCATCTTAATACTAAAGTTGTTGCTTTAAATAATGAAAATAACAGAATATCTTCTTTGACAGTAATTGAAAATTCAAACCATTATGAATATTTCGGTGACTATGTGATTTCTTCTATGCCTGTTAAAGATTTGGTTTGCGGGCTAAAGTATTATCCTGATGAAAATATTTTGAATACCGCAAAAAATCTGCCATATCGTGATTATATGCTTGTGGCATTATATTTGAGCGATTTAAAACTGAAAAATAATACAAAATATAAAACCATAAATAATATTTGTCCTGATAATTGGATATATATTCAAGAGCCGGATGTAAAGGTCGGAAGATTACAAGTTATGAATAATTGGTCGCCTTATTTGGTTAAAGATTTTGAGGATAAGGTTCTTATATCATTGGAGTATTTTTGCAATGAAAATGACGAATATTGGAATATGTCAGACGATGAATTTATAAATTTTGCAATAGAAGAGGCCGAAACAATTGGTATTTTAGACAAGAAAGACGTTATTTTTTCTAAGCGAGTCAAAGTTCAAAAGGCCTATCCCGCATATTTTGATACTTTTAAAGATTTTGATATTGTAAAAAAATACTTGAATAATTTTGAAAATTTATACTGTATTGGTAGAAACGGCCAGCATAAATATAATAATATGGATCATTCAATGCTTAGTGGTTTTGAAGCGGTAAGGATTATAAAAAATAATTTGAATAAAGAAATTTTGTGGAGTGTAAATACGGAAAATACTTACCAAGAATTAAAATAAGTAAGATTTTTATTATTACTTTTATGTTTGTTTTTACGCTTTTTCGTCTGATTTTGATATTCCCTTAAGCAAGAATATAAACGGAATTACGATAAAGCATGCAAGTCCGCAAATTCTGAAAGTTTCCATAAATCCGAATAAAGTTGCTTGTTTTATCATTGAACCATAAATAGAATATTGAGCCATATAATTTGACATATCAACTGATGTGTACTGCATTAATGCTCCCCATATAGCATTTAATCTTTCCGTAAAAACGGGATTTAATGGTGTTAAATTGTCAACTAAATATGATTGGTGAATTTGTGAAAATCTTGAAATCAGTGTGCTTGCTAGAGATGTTCCAATTGCACCTCCAATGTTTTTTAATAAATTTTGAACACCGCTGGCATTTGTCATTTGATTATTGCTAAGAGTAACAACTGATAAAGCAATAACAGGAATGAAAGACAACCCCATTCCAAAGCCAAAGATGAAGTTTGGTATAGCAATGTTGATGCTTGCAATATCAAGATTTAAAAATCCTAAAGAAAAACCTGCAATGCCAACCAGTAAAAGGCCTATAACAAGAAGAATTCTATTATCTACTTTATTAGACAGAACACCACAAATAATTGTTGCTGTTAAACTTCCTAATCCTCTAGGCATTATTGATAGACCACTTAAGTATGCACTATAACCCATCATGATTTGCAAAAATTGTGGTAAAATTGCCAATGATGCGAGCAATACTGCCATCATAATAACTTGTACTAACGTTCCAATAAGATAATTTCTATCTTTAAATATAGATAAATCAATTAACGATTCTTTATTTTTTACTTGAGAAATAATAAACAATACGCAAGATATACAAGATACTGTGAACAACTGGCAAATCCAAGTAGCATTAAACCAATCCGCATTGTTTCCTTTATCAAGAACAATTTGTAATGCTATAATCCAAGTTATAAGGAAGAAAAATCCCCAATAATCCATTTTAACATTTTGTTGTCTTTTTGCGTAAGGTGGATCTTCAAGAAAAGTTTTTGCTAAATATAAGGCAATAAAGCCGATAGGTATATTTATAAAGAAAATCCAAGGCCAATTAAGATTATCAGTAATCCACCCACCGACAACAGGCCCTATAATTGGAGCAATAATTACGACAAGACCAAATACTGCCATCGCTTGTCCTCTTTTTTCTTTAGGAAACGATTCGAGCATTACGGCTTGACAAATAGGAAGAATTCCTCCTCCTCCAAAGCCTTGTATACCTCTTGCAATTAAAATTGTAGTCAACGAATCTGCTATACCACAGCAAAACGAGGCAATAGTAAAAATTATAAGACTTAACATAAAAAAGTTTTTTCTACCTAATAACTTACAAAACCAGTCAACAGTAGGTACAGTTATTCCACTGGCTACTAAATAACAGGTTAAAATCCAGGTAGAATCTTCTCTACTTGCAGAAAATGTACCAGCCATATGAGGCAGTGCAACATTTGCAATTGTTTCATCCAAAACAAACATAAAACCCGCCAAAATTGTTGGGAGACAAATTAGCCAAGGGCTATGTTTTGGTTTCCATTCATTTGCTGTTATTTCTTCTGCTGTACTCATTTTTCTTGTCTTTATTTATTTCTATTTAACTCTTACTTTAGGAATAACAGACATTCCAGGTACAAGTAAATATTTATCTTTATCGTAATCTTCAGTAAATACAATCTTAACAGGAATTCTTTGAACAATTTTTACAAATGAACCAACGGCATTTTCAGGTGGAAATAAGCTTGATTTTGCCCCTGATGCTCTTTGTATACTGTCAACTTTTCCTTCAAATTTATGGTTCGGATATGTATCAACTTTTATTTGAACTTTTTGTCCCGGTCTCATATATTCAAGCTGATTTTCTTTAAAATTCGCAACTACCCATACTTCATTTGGTACTATTACAAATAAAGGACTTCCAACTTGAACATACGCACCTTTTTCAACTCTTTTATTTGAAACTGTTCCGTTTTGCGGTGCATATATTTTGGTATATGACAAGTTAAGTTGTGCTTGGTCTCTTATTGCTTTTAGAGCTTTTATATCCGAATCGGCAACATTTGTTTGGTCTTTTGTCATTAAAGATTGAATTGCATTTTCTTGTTTAGCTTTTATGCTTTCATAGTTGGTAACGGCTCTGTCAAGTGTTTGTTTTGATACAGAACCTGTTTCATACAAATTTGTATATCTTTCTACATCTTTTCTTGCAAGTTCTATTTCTGCATCAACTGCTGACATGTTAGCTTGTGCTATATTTTGAGCCTTAAGTGCTTTTTGGTAATTAGCTTCTGCCTGTTCCAATTTTACTTTGTAATCGGCATCATCTATTTCTGCTACCAAGTCACCGGACTTAACTTTTTGGTTATCTGTTATATATACTTTTGTTATTTGACCTGATACACGTGGTGCTACTTGTACGGTATGGTTTTCTACGTACGCATCTTCTGTTGATTGGTAATGGCTTTCGTTTATTATCGCTATTACTATCGTCAAGATTAATACAATAGCTATTACAATAATTATGGACTTTTTATAACTGTGTTTCAATTCTTTTTTTAATTCCTTATCTTCTGTCATTTTATATTCTCCTTAATTTTCTTATATTAAATTTTTAAATCAACAATTTCCGAAATATTTTGTTTTAATCTTTGTAATGTTGCTCTTAGTTCTTCTATTTGATTTAAAGTGAATTTTTCTTCCAGTTTTTTAAATTGAGGTTGAATTGCTTCGATTGTTTCTACGTAGCAATCCATTCCTTTTTTCGTTATTGTCATTCGTTTTACAAGTCTTTTTCCCTTTGTTTCGTTATGTCTTTCCAACATACCTTTTTTTTCTAAGGAATCAATAAGTCTTCCTGTATGAATTCTATCTCTTAGTATAATTTTTGCTAAATCTCTTTGGCAAGAATTTGGATTACAGTATAGTACGTCAAGCATTCTGAATTCTTCAGGTGTTATCGGTATGTTATGTTTTTTGAAAAAATCTTTCGAAAGTTCATGTGCGTACTTTGAAATTTGTTCGATTTCGAACAAAACACTGTTCTGAAAATGTATTATACTGTTTTCTGCTAATTCTTCCATTCTTCCCCTAATCTGTTACAAAAAAAACATGTTGCATTTGTAACAGAAATATGTTAACATGTCCCTATCAGATTTGTCAAGTTATAAAGGGAAGTGAAATGAATATAAAGAAATTAACGGCTATTTGCTTATTGGCATGCTTTGGTTTTACTTATGCTGTACCGGCTCAGGCTATATCTGACACAAACAGCAGTAAGCAGGCTAATGTTTATAAACACAAAGTTAAAAAGGGTAAAAAAGAAACTGACGATTACAAATATGCTTATATCAATATGGATTTTTGGAATCAATTTAATGATGATAATTTAAACAGATATATTGATTTAGCGATTAAGCACAATTATGATTTAAAAATTGCAAGTTTAACTGTTAAACAATATTACCAAAATATGAAAGTTCAATTTGCAAATGAATTACCGACTGTTGGAATAGGTGTTGCTCCTGCGTTTATGAATGTGCCTATGTCAAAAGATAATTTTGCTGTAAATGTTCCCGCTGCATTCAATTATGAAGTTGATATCTTCTTAAAAAACAGGGATAAAACCCGTGCGGTAAAAGAACTTTATAATGCATCAAAAGATGATGAAAGAGCTGCGTATATTTCTGTTGCATCGGCTGTTGGTTATGTTTATTTTAACATAGTTAAGTTAAACGAAGTTATAAAATACCAAGAACAAATTGTTAATTCCAGACTTGATATATATAATATGATGCTTGCAAGTAACAGAGAGGGATTAGTTTCAACTTCTGATACTGTTAAAGCTAATAAGGCATATATTGCAGGGCTTTCTGACTTAATAGAATTAAAGAAAACCAGAACAAAACTTTTAGACCAATTTTGTGTTTTAATCGGTGAAAATCCTAATGAGGGTGAAACTTTAGCTTTTACACCGTTGAATGATATTAAGTTTAGCGGAAATATTCCGTCTGAAATCTCGTCTGAAGTTATAACTTCACGCCCTGATTATTTGAAAGCGGAAAAAATGATTAAAAAAGCCGGTATAGACGTGAGAGTCGCTAAAAAAGAATTTCTTCCGACAATTAATTTAACAGGTATTGCGTTTTTAGATGCTACTCACAGTATGTTTTCTAAAGAAACAACCATTGCTGCTTTGGCTGCTGCTGCTATGTTACCTGTGTTTACCGGTGGTGCAAGAATTGCTAATTTGAAATTGAAAAAAGTTCAATATGATAAAATGCTTGAAACTTATTACAAAACTAATTTGACTGCTATTCAGGAAGTTAATGACGCATTGGCTTCTGTTAAATATGACACAGATAAGCTTAATGAACACATCAAGCAACACGAACTTGAATCAAAAGATTTTGGTTATACTCAAAACAAATACAACGAAGGTATAATATCCAGATTGGATTTGGTTCAAATGCAGGAAAATCTTTTAAATGTCGAAAAATTGATTAATTCTACTCGCTCTGAATGCTATATAAGCTATATTGAGCTATATAAAGCCGTTGGTAGTAAGCTATAATATATAATATGATTTACTAATTCTTTGAAATATAAATAGCAAAAATCAAAGAAAGCCGCCAAAAATATTTTAATATTTTTGGCGGCTTAAACATGCTATTATATATTAAATATCAAGTTTTATTTTGAACTCTGTTAAAACACCCTCTTCGCTGGTAACTGATATCTCACCGTTATGTGCTTCCACTATTTGCTTAGAAAGGTACAGCCCTAAACCTGTCCCGACTTTTCTGTATCTTTTTGAAGTCGAATAATATTTATTAAATATTAAATCTATATCTTTGCTGCTTATGCCTTTACCGTAGTCTATAACTGATATGAAAACATTTCCGCCTTGAACATTTGTTTTTATATCAACATCATTTGATGATTCCGAATACGAAAGGGCATTTTGTATAAGGTTTTTGACAACACGTTTAAATTGAAGTTTATCAATTTTCAATGTTGTATTTTGCGGTGAAATAAAGTTTAGATTAATGTTTTGCTTTTCTGCAACAGGTTTCATTTCATCAATTGTTTCCGCTAAAAATTCATTCATATCAGTATCTTCTTTATACAGTTCAATTTCTGTATTATTGCTTTTGTATGTATCTAAAAGCATTTGAACGAGTTCGATAAGCTCGCTGTTAGAGCCTTTCATTTTATTAAGCACATCTCGCTGCTTATCGTTTATTTCTCCAAATGTTTCGTTCATTAAAAAGTCAAGCATATTTGATTCTGCTACAATTGGTACTTTCAAATCGTGTGTTAGTGTTGCAACAAAGTCTTCTTTTAATTTTTCAAGTTCTTTTTGGTTTGTAACATTTTTTATAAGAACGATATATCTGCTTGATTTATCTTCTATATTTAATCTTAATGCTGTAGCTTCAAACAGGTCTGATGAGTATGTTTTTATATAAACTCCTGTGCTGTGTAAGTTTTCAATAGGTGCTTGGTTAAGCGGTTCTATAAAATCGAACAAATCCTGTCCTATAAGTTTTTTGCTGTTTTGTCCGAACCAATTGGAAATTTTTGGCGTAACTTTTACGATTTTTGTATTTTTGTCAACGATAATTAATCCGTCAGAAAGTGAATTCAATACACTTTCCAAAAATCTGTTTTGTTTTAACAGTTCATCTTGTTGTTTTCTTACGTTTTCTTCTGTTTCTTTTAATGAGTCTATAAGCTGGTTAAGGCTCTCAGCAAGTGAATCTCCAGATGAAGAATTTATCTTTCCTATTTTTTTTGAAAGGTTGCCCGAACGAATTGATTCAACGATATTTGTTGCATCTTCTATAAACATATCGGTCTTCACCCACTGTTTATTTGTTGAACGTACAACCATAAACAGTAGAACAAGTATGAATATTACAAATAAATTTAATGAGTACCAAAGCATAATTGTTTATCCGAAATTTTTTTTGTGTTATATTATTTTTAAAATAATAATAGGTATTTTAACATGAAAAAACTTTTAATTTACATGATTATGATGTTGGCTGCTCAGCAAAAATGCTTTGCAGTGTGTTCTATAGAAGATATTTTACGACTTAATTCAAACCATGAAACAAGTATTTTTACGGTTTTGGGTGCACTTACTTTTGTTATCGCTTTAATATATCTTACTGGGATTATTTATACAAAACTTAATGTCATAAATTCAAAAATAGCTAAAAAAACTAAAAAAAATGAATTCGAAGATAAAGTTTTAGTATTATCAACAACTCCGTTGGGAAATAATAAGTCTTTATCGGTTGTAGAAGTTAACGGGAAGAAAATGCTTATTGGCGTTACTCAAACATCGGTTACTGTTTTAAAGGATTTAGGCGATGTAAAATACAATGATGATTTCAATTTTGAACCTGAAATTGTTGAAGAAGATGAAGAGGAAGATATTAGCGATACAAAATCGGGTTTGGATGAAATTTTTCCGTCAAAAGATGTGATTATTAACGATAATGATGACGATGACGATGATTTTGGTTTGTATAAAAAATATCTTTAAAGAGGATTTATGAGAAAAACTGTAAAAATAGCTGATAAAACCGTAGGTGACAATCATCCTTGTTTTATTACTGCGGAAATTGGTATAAATCATAACGGCTCTGTAGCATTGGCAAAAAAACTTATTGATATAGCTTGCGTTGCCGGATGTGATGCTGTCAAATTTCAAAAACGCACTGTGGATGTTGTTTATTCTAAAGAAGAACTTGAAAGACCAAGACAAAGTATTTTCGGTGAAACAAACGGCGATTTGAAAAGAGGTTTGGAATTCGGGTTTGAGCAATATCGGGAAATAGATTTGTACTGTAAAGAAAAAGGTATTTTATGGTATGCTTCTTGCTGGGACGAGGCGTCTGTTGATTTTATAGAGAAGTTTGATGTTCCTTGTTTTAAAATTGCGGCGGCATCTTTAACTGATGACAATTTGCTTAAGTACACAAAATCTAAAGGCAAACCAATCTTTTTATCTACAGGTATGAGTTCTATGGAGCAAATCAGACATGCCGTGGATATTCTGGGTGATGATAATTTGATAATATATCAATGCACGTCTACCTATCCGACTGATGAAAAAGAAATTAATTTAAAAGTTATTGAAACATTAAAAAAAGAGTTTAATTGTCCGATTGGTTATTCAGGACATGAAAGAGGTCTTCTTCCTACAATAGTTGCTGCCGTTTACGGTGCTAGTGCCGTTGAACGCCATATAACTAATGACAGAACAAATTGGGGTTCTGACCAGGCTGCGAGTCTTGAGCTTGACGGTATTCATCGTATTGTCAGAGATATTAGAAAAATCCCTAATATAACCGGTGACGGAATTAAAAAGGTTTATGACAGCGAATTACCTATTATAAATAAGTTGAGAAGAGTTAAATGAGTAATTTAAAATTTTCAAAAAATATTAAACTTGTTGTTACGGATTTTGACGGAGTTATCACTGATAATTGTGTTTATATTGATGAAAATAAAAATATGTCCAGACGTTTGAATTTTCGTGATATTATGGCTTTTTCACTTCTTAAGAAAAACGGCTTTATTATTGCGATTATTTCAGGAGAAAAAAATTCTTCAATTGATTTAATAAAAGAAAAATTTGCAATTGAAGATGTTCATTGTGATATAAGACTTAAAAAACCTGTGTTGGAAAGTTTATTAAAGAAATATAATCTTAGTGCTGATGAATACATTTATATTGGCGATGATGTAAATGACAGAGAATGTTTGGAAATGTCGAAATATAAAGTTACGGTAAAAAATGCTCATAAATCTATTTTGAATATAAAAGATATTCAAATTACGGAGAATGACGGTGGAGCAGGTGCTTTCAGAGAAATTGCCGACCGTATTCTTGAATATAAAATTAATTAAAATCAATTATTTTAAGTACTTGCCAAAGTAAGTATTTAAATATATAATTATCGTACAGTACTGTAAAAAGAGTAAAAAAAATGACGAAAAATATAGTCGTACAAAAGTTCGGCGGCACATCGGTAGCAGATACCGACAGGATAAAAAAAGTTGCTGAAACTGTTGTAGCAGAAAAAGAAAAAGGAAATGATGTAGTAGTTGTCGTATCGGCAATGGGCCATACGACTGACCATTTGGTTACGCTTGCAAAAGAAATTTCGGATGTCCCTTCTCCTCGTGAAATGGATATGCTTTTATCGACGGGTGAAGGTGTTTCTATCGCATTGCTAACAATGGCTATACAGGCAAAAGGCTATGATGCTGTTAGTATGAATGCAATGCAGGTCGGTATTATAACAGAAGATTTGCATACAAAAGCAAGAATTTTAAATATAGAAACATCACGATTAAAAAGTAATTTGAATGCAGGCAAAATAGTTGTTGTAGCAGGATTTCAAGGTGTAACAAAAGACGGCGAAATCACTACTCTTGGAAGAGGCGGTTCTGATACTTCTGCTGTTGCGATAGCAGCTTCTTTGAATGCCGAAAGATGCGACATATATACCGACGTAAGAGGTGTTTACACATCTGACCCTCGTATGGTTAGAAATGCTACAAAATTAGATACTATAACTTATGATGAAATGTTAGAACTTGCAATGGTCGGTGCGGGAGTTATGCACCCGAGATCTGTTGAAACTGCTAAAAAATTCAATTTGCCTTTGAGGGTAAGAAGCAGTTTTTATACTGATGACCTTGGTACAATGATTACAGGAGCAAACGATATGGAATTAGATAAACCCGTTGTTGGCGTTGCAGTTGATTTTACGCAAATTAGAGTTGTAATGTGCGAAGTTAAGGATGAACCGGGTGTTGCGGCTCAAATCTTTAAAACTTTGGCTGACAATAATATAACTGTTGATATGATTATTCAGTCTTACGCAAGAACATTTAATCACACAAATGATATTGCATTTACTATTAACCGTGATGATAAAGATAAAACAATGGATATTTTGAATTCTATAAAATCTGAAGTAGGTGCAAAAGAAATTCATCTGGACGAAAATACCGCAAAGCTTTCAATTGTCGGTGCAGGTATGATGGACAGACCGGGTGTTGCCGCTCAAATGTTTGAGACTCTTGCGGATTTGGATGTAAATATTAAGATGATATCAACTTCTGAAATTAAAATAAGCTGTCTTATAGACGGTGAAAAAGCCGAAATGGCTTGTAACAAAATACACGAGGCGTTTAAATTAAACAGTAATGAAATAGTAGAAGTAAAAGGCACTTTGCCTACATTATAATGAAAGGAAAGAGAGACATGGAAAAAACTATCGAAATTAAAATTTCAAAAAAAGCGATTTTATACCTGTTGGCTCTATTAGGATTTGTTGCAACAATTGCTCTTGCAGTTGTATATTACAATGCAAACTTTAATCCTGCAGCAGGCCCAAGCTTTTGTACAGACCAACAAAATCCTGTTGTAAACTGTGATGGTGTTGCGAAATCTGTTAATTCACAATTCTTAGGTATTCCTCTTGCTTACTGGGGAATGTTATTCTACTTAATTGTAATTTTATTATTAGGTTCAGAAAAATTAAAAAAATTAAAACTTTTCAGCTGGATGGAAGTATTTAAAAATCCTTGCAGCTACATAGCAACATTAGGATTATTTTCGTTCTTTGTTTCTATGACATTGGCTTTAGTAAGCTTTATATCATTAAAAATGATATGTGTGCTATGCGTAGTAACATATTTTATCAATTTATTCATTGCAATATTCGCATCTGAATTTGCAGAAGAAACTTTCGGTAAAGCTATCAAAACATCTGTTGTAGACTTTATTGATGCGTTGAAAATAAAAAAATATTTAATAGCATTCTTATCAACTGCAACAGTTGCAGTAGTATTTTTAGCAATTACAGGCACAACTTACATTTTGACTCCTCAAATTAATGATATTAAATTTATGGATCAATTATATCAAATGAAAGGTAATGACTACGCTGATGTAGCAAAAGGAAACCTTTTAGGTGATGAAAATGCAAAAGTTGTAGTAAAAATGTATTCTGATTTGATGTGCCCATATTGTGTAATGGAAAACAGATTGATGCATAAAGTTGCAAAAGATATGTCTAACGTAAAAATAGAATTCGTTCATTATCCGTTGGATAAAGATTGCAACAAAAACATCCCTAATGATTTCCACGTAGGTGCATGTAATTATGCAAGATTGGCTTTGGCCGCAGAAAAACAAAATAAATTCTGGGATATGGTAAATCTTTTATTTGAAGATAAAGCAGGCTCAGTTGATGAAGTTTATTCTGTAGCAAAAGAACAAGGCTTTGATGTAGATAAACTAAAAGCAGATTACAAATCAGCTGATGTTAATAAAAAATTATTGGCAAACATAGATGAAGCTACAGAAATGAATGTTGGCGGAACACCTGCATTCTCTGTAAAAGGCAGATTATATGTAGGTTTAAAACCTTATAATGAATTGAAAGATATTTTAATAGATGCAGGAGCAAAAAAACGCAAATAGAGTTTTACTCCATGCGTGCTGCGGAATCTGTTCGGGATATCCGATAAAATTCTTATTAGAAAATCAATATTTACCGGTTGTGTATTTTTATAATCCGAATATACAGCCGGTAAATGATTATATAAAGAGATTGGATGCCCAAAAAACTCTTTGCAGTTACTTTGGAGTAGAATTAATAGAAGAGCAGTATGAGCCCGAAGTTTTTGAGGACTATATTAAGGGCTTAGAAACCGAACCTGAACGGGGAAAAAGATGTGATAAATGCTTTGAGCTCCGTTTAAATCGTACTGCTCAAAAAGCAAAAGAATTGAATATAAATATTTTTACGAGTTCTATTGCAATAAGCCCCCATAAATTATATCCGCATTTGAAACAAATTGGTGAAGATGCTGCAAAAAAATATGCGATACAATTTTTGGCAGTAGATTTTAAAAAGAAAGACGGTTTTTTAAAAACAAATAAAATTGCAAATGAGCTGGGACTGTACCGCCAAAATTACTGCGGGTGCAAATATAGTTTCAGGCAGGTTAATACTCAGCAGTAATTTAAATAATTTTATTAAAGATAAGGAGTAAAAAATGGAATGTAAAAAAGACGAAAATAAAATGGAGTGTTCATGCACTTATACAAGTTGTTCAAAAAGAGGAATTTGCTGCGAATGTGTAAGAGCACACCGTGAAAATGGTGAAATTCCGGGATGCTTTTTTACCGCATTAGGTGAAGCAACTTATGACAGAAGTTTGAGAAATTTTATCAATATAATGAAAGATAAGGTGTAATAACTTTTTCTGCATAATGCCGCTTAAAAATTTATTATTGTTTATTTATATATTTTTTGGTGATTATATATAATTTTACATAAGTTTATGTCTACACAAATAATAAAAATAGCATATTCGATATTTCACTTCTAATTCGTTAATTTCAATAACAGCCCTCATAACTCGTGCTTACGCACTCAAACAAATTCGGTCTTGTAATTATTTCAATAAACGAATTTACGAAGTTCCATAAAGATATGATATTTTTATTATTTGTGTAGACTTGTATATAATTACCTATTTTTTATAAATAATATTAACAATTATTAAATAAAGTAAATGTTTTAAAAAATGTTATGTTGACACTAAAAAATGTTTGATATACGATTTTTAATGCACAGAGCTGAAATTTAGTATGCAAAAGTTTAGAGAATAATTAGAAAGAAAAAGGAAATAGAACTATGGCAACAGGCAATAGACAAAGAATTAGAGTATGTTTGAAAGCATTTGATCACAAATTGATAGATGTTTCAGCAGAAAAAATTGTTGAAACAGCAAAAAGAACTGATGCAAAAGTAGCAGGTCCAATCCCTCTACCTACAAAAAGAAGAATTTATTGTGTATTAAGATCACCTCACGTTGATAAAAAATCTCGTGAACACTTTGAATTAAGAACACATAAAAGAATAATTGATATTTACGAAGCAACTCAGCAAACGACTGAAGAGTTAAGCAGATTAGATTTACCTGCAGGTGTAGATATTGAAGTAAAATTATAAGATGTAGCCTTAATGTTCTGTGGATTTAGGCTTAAAGTTGAAAGTTAAATTCTGATTTTAATTTTAATCTGATTTAAAAAGTCCCAAAACATTTAGGCCGGCAAAACAAAACTAAAAGTAAAAAAAATACAAACTAATGCTTTAAGCAATAATGTGAACTACGACTCTAAGCAGTTTAGAGGGTAGCAATCGCAAGAAGAACCCTTGAAGGGGAAGAAAGGACGAAATTATGACTCTAGGAGTGATAGGTGAAAAACTTGGAATGACTCAAATTTTTGACGAACACGGTTTAGCAATTCCTGTAACTGTAATTAAAGTTTCAAAAATGGTTGTTACTCAAGTTAAAACAGAAGAAACAGACGGATACAATGCTATACAAGTTGGAACAATTTCTGCAAAAGAAAAACACTTAACAAAAGCACAAATCGGTCACTTAAAGAAAAATAATGTAGAAAACTTAAGACATTTACAAGAATTTAGAGTAGATAATCCTCAAGATTATACTGTTGGTCAAGAAATTGAATTATCAGTATTATCAGATGTTGAAAAAGTAGATGTAACAGGAACTTCAATAGGTAAAGGTTTCCAAGGTACAGTGAAAAGATGGAACTTCTCAAGAGGGCCTATGGGCCACGGTTCTAAAAACCACAGAGAACCTGGTTCAATCGGTGCCGGTACAACTCCAAGCCGTGTTATCAAAGGTAAAAGAATGGCCGGAAATATGGGTAACGAAAGAGTTACTGTTAAAAAACTAAAATTAGTTAAAGTAGACAGCGAAAAACAATTAGTTTTAGTGAAAGGTGCTGTTCCCGGTCCTGAGGGAAAATTGGTTACAATCAAACCTTCAATAACAAAATGGAACTAATAAGACATATACGTTAGATAAAAATACAATATAAAGGATATAAAAAATGTCAAAAGAAATATTAAGTACAAAAGGTGAAAAATTAGGTGAAATTACACTAAATGAAGGTGTGTTTGAAGTTGAGCCTAACTTACACGTAATGCATTTAGCATTAAGAAGACAATTAAATAACGCAAGACAAGGTTCTGCATCAGCAAAAACAAGAGCAGAAGTATCAGGCGGCGGAAGAAAACCATGGAAACAAAAAGGAACAGGTAGAGCAAGAGCAGGTTCTACAAGATCTCCATTATTTGCAGGCGGTGGTGTTTCTTTTGGACCAAAACCAAGAGATTATTCTTTCTCTATGCCTCAAAAAGCAAGAAAATTGGCTCTAAAATCTGCACTATCAGCTAAATTATCAAGAACAATCATTGTAAAAGATTTTTCTGATATTACTGAACCTAAAACTAAATTGATGGTTGATGCTATCAAATCTTTGAAAGCTGAAGGCAAAATTTTAATAATTGCAGATACTAAAGCTGCTGAAAATAAATATTTGGAATTATCAGCAAGAAATATTCCGTCAGTAAAATTGTTATTACCATCAAATTTAAATGTAAAAGATTTAATTGAAGCAGATACAGTTTTATTAACAGAATCATCAGTAAACGAAATTACAGAAAGACTATCATAGTCAAAGTTTTAAAAAGGATAAAACAATGAGTAAAGAAAGAACAAACAAAGAAAAATTATATGACATAATTAAAAAGCCTCTAATTACAGAAAAATCAATGATGGCAACAACATTAGGTCAATATACATTTGAAGTGTCAATGAATGCAACAAAAGTTGAAATAGCTCAAGCTATAGAACAAGCATTTCCTGGAAGACACGTTAAAAAAGTAAGAACAGTTTATATGCCGTCTCATGCAAAAAGAATGGGATACAAAATGGGTAGAACTGATTCATCTAAAAAAGCAATAGTAACAATTGACGGCGAACCAATAGAAGAATTAATCGGCGGTTAATAATTGTTACAAAAAGAGCAAATAAAATTTTGTTCATGATTTAAGTAAAACAAAAAGCCAAAATAGGAGAAAATAAAATGGCAATACGTACAATTAATCCGACATCTCCGGGACAAAGAGGTATGACAAAGAGTGATTATTCAGAAATCACTACTTCAACTCCAGAAAAGAGTTTATTAAAACCGCTAAAAAAACATGCGGGTAGAAATAATACAGGTAGAATTACATGCAGACATAAAGGCGGCGGTGTAAAACAACATTACCGTGTAATAGATTTTAAACGAGAAAAGTTCGGTGTACCTGGTACAGTTATGACAATTGAGTATGACCCTAACAGAAATGTAAGAATTTCTTTAGTAAACTACGCTGATGGTGAAAAAAGATACATCTTATCACCTGAAGGTTTAACAGTAGGCTCAACAATAATTTCAGGAACAGAAGCTCCAATTCAAGTAGGAAATTCATTACCATTAGACGTAATTCCTCTAGGTACAATGATTCATAATATAGAATTAGAACCGGGCAGAGGCGGCAAAATGGTAAGAGCAGCAGGAAATGCAGCTCAATTAATGGCTAAAGAGGGAAATTATGTAACAGTAAAATTACCTTCAGGCGAAATGAGAATGGTTAGAAAAGAATGCATGGCAACAATAGGTGTTCTTGGCAACCACGAATTTAAAAACGTAAAAATCGGTAAGGCAGGAAGAAAACGTTATATGGGAGTAAGACCGACAGTACGTGGTGTTACAATGAACCCTTGTGATCACCCTCACGGTGGTGGTGAAGGTAAAACAGGTCCTGGTGGAAATCCAAAAACACCTTGGGGCAGACCTGCTCTTGGTCAAAAGACCAGAAAATCAACTAAAGCTTCTAACAAATTAATTGTAAGAAGAAGAAAATCAAGATAATAGTTAAGAAGGAGAAATAATTAATGGCACGTTCATTAAAAAAAGGTCCATATGTAGAAGAATCTTTACAAAAGAAAATAGATAAAATGAATGAAAACAACGAAAAGAAAGTTGTAAAAACATGGTCAAGAGCATCAATGATAAGCCCTGACATGTTGGGACACACAATCGCAGTGCATAACGGAAAAACTCACGTTCCTGTATATGTAACAGAACAAATGATTGGACATAAATTAGGCGAATTTGCACCAACAAGAATGTATAGAGGTCATGCAGGTTCGGATAAAGTAAAAAGAAAATAATAATTGATAACTAAAGGACAAGACAATGGAAGCAAAATCAAGACAAACAGACATAAAAATGACTGCAAGAAAACTTCGCAGAGTAATCAACGAAGTAAGAGGTAAAGCAGTAACAGATGCTCAAAAAATGTTGAAATTTATGCCATATTTTGCAGCAAGAGTGGTTGAAAAGAATTTGAAAGCCGCAGTTGCAAATGCTCATGAAAAATTTGGTGCATCTGCAGAAACATTAAAAATTTCTGAAATCTTCGCAGATGAAAGTGTTACTTATAAAAGAGGTAAACCAAGAGCACAAGGTCGTATCTATAGAAGATTGAAAAGAACATCACATTTAACATTAGTTGTAAGCGAAAAATAAGAAGAAGGAATAAAAAATGGGACAAAAGACACATCCAACCGGATTTAGAGTAGGCGTAATTCAAAGTTGGGCAAGCAGATGGTACGCAAAATTTAAAAATTACGGTGAATTCGTAGCAGAAGATGCAAAAATTCGTAAATATATTAAGAAAAAATTATACAATGCAGGCGTTTCTAAAATCTTAATTGACAGAAAAGCTCAAAATACAATTATAACAGTTGTAACAGCAAAACCAGGTATCGTTGTAGGAAGAGGCGGTCAAGGTATTGAAGAATTAAAACAAGATGTTTCTAAATATTTAGGAAAAACAGTTGTTTTAAACATTGTTGAAGTTGCAAGAATAAACGCTGATGCACAATTGGTAGCAGAATCTATAGCTCAACAATTAGAAAAACGTGTTGCGTTCAGAAGAGCAATGAAATCAGCAATGCAAAGAACAATGAGATCAGGCGTTCAAGGTATAAAAGTAATGGTATCAGGACGTTTGGGCGGAGCTGAAATTGCAAGAAGTGAGTGGGCTAAAGAAGGTCGTATTCCTCTACAAACTTTAAGAGCAGATGTGGATTACGGATTTACTGAAGCAAATACAATTATGGGCAAAATCGGCGTTAAAGTATGGATATTCAAAGGTAACTTAATGCCTGGTGAAAAAGCTGATATGAATATTAAAGCAAAAGGTGCTAAAGATGGTTCAGAAAAATCATCTCGCCGACCAAGAAGAAAAATTGCTACTGAAGCAGCAGCAGAATAATTAACATAATAAATGAAATAATATAACAGGAGAACAATAACAATGTTAATGCCTAAAAAAACAAAACATCGTAAAATGATGAAAGGTAGAATGAAAGGTACTGAAACAAGAGGTACACAATTTGAATTCGGCAGATATGGCTTAAGAGCTTTAGAACCGGGATGGATAACAAGCAGACAAATCGAAGCTGCAAGACGTGCGATGACTCGTGAAATCAAACGTGGTGGTAATGTTTGGATAAAAATATTCCCTGATAAACCGATTACTGCAAAACCTGCAGAAACTCGTATGGGTTCAGGAAAAGGTAACTTGGAGTACTGGGTTGCTGTTGTAAAACCAAACAGAATGTTATTCGAATTGGATTATTTTGATAGAGATACAGCAATTCATGCACTTGAATTAGCAGCTCAAAAATTACCTATCAAAGTAAAAGTAGTAGAAAAAGAAGAAAACGCACAATAGTTAAGGGAAATTAGAAATGAAATTACAAGAAATGCGCGAAAAAACTGTTGACGAATTAAAAAGTGCAATCGTTGATTTCAAAAAACAATTATTTGATTTAAGAATTCAACTTGCTACTCATAAATTGGAAAATACAGCTTTAATAGAAAAAACGAAAAAATATATTGCACAAGCAAAGACAGTAATTAAGGAAAAAGAAAAAGAGGTAAATAATGCCTAAGAAAGAAAGACAAGGTGTCGTAGTAAGCACAAAAATGGATAAAACAGTTGTAGTAAAAGTTGCAACATACGATCCACACCCAAAATATAAAAAGATTATGGAAACTACAACAAACTATAAAGCTCATGATGAACAAAACCAATGTGAAGAAGGCGATGTAGTTAGAATTATAGAATCTAAACCATCATCAAGAGATAAACGCTGGACAGTTCTAAGTATAGTAGAAAAGAAAAAATAGCTTGAAATTAAAGCTTTTTTGGATTTAAATAAAAGAAAGACTATAAAAAGGAAAAAACAATGATACAACAAGAAACAAGATTAACGGTAGCAGATAATACAGGAGCTAAAGAATTATTATGTATCCGTGTAATGGGCAGTTCAAACAAGAAATTTGCTCATGTAGGAGATGTAATTGTAGCAACTGTAAAAGACGCAACACCAAATATGGCTGTAAAAAAATCTGAAGTTGTAAAAGCAGTTGTTGTAAGAACAAAAGCAGATATAAAACGTAATGACGGATCTGTAATCAGATTTGACGAAAATGCTGCTGTAATTATCAACAAAGACGGCAACCCAAGAGGAACTCGTGTATTTGGCCCGGTTGCAAGAGAATTAAGAGATAAAAACTTTATGAAAATTGTATCTCTAGCCCCTGAAGTTATTTAAGAAGGAAAAAAGAAATGGCAGATAAGAAAAAACAATTACAAGTAAAAACCGGCGATAGAGTAATGGTTATCGCAGGAAAAGATAAAGGAAAAACAGGTAACGTAACAAAAACAATTCCTGCTGAATCTAAAGTCGTAGTTGAAGGTGCTAACATGGTAACAAAAGCCCAAAGACCTAATCCTATGGCTGGCGTGCAAGGCGGTCTTGTTAAAATGGAAGCTCCTTTGGACAGTTCAAATGTTATGATAGTTTGTCCGGCTTGCCAAAAAGTTACAAGAGTAAAAATAGAAGTAAGAGACGACAAAAAAGTTCGTGTTTGTAAAAAATGCGGCGAAAAATTAGATGTATAGTGCAAGTTGATTAATTTTCAACTTGGCACAAAACCATCTTGAATTAGAGGAAAGAAAAATGACAGTAACAAAAAGCTTAAAAGAAAAATACGATAACGAAGTAAAAAAAGCGTTAAAAGAAAAATTCGGATATACTAATGATATGAATATTCCGAAACTTCACAAAATTGTTTTGAATATGGGTGTTGGTGAAGCATCTCACAATTCAAAAATCGCTGAAGCAATTGAAGCTCAATTAACTAAAATTGCAGGTCAAAAATCTGTAGTAACTAAGGCTAAAAAATCTATCGCTTCTTATAAATTAAGAGAGGGTATGCCTGTTGGTGCTATGGTTACACTCCGTGGAGAAAGAATGTATGATTTCTTGCAAAAATTAATTTGTGTAGTTTTACCAAGAATTCGTGACTTCCGTGGTATTAGTGCTAAAAGTTTTGACGGCAGAGGAAATTATACTTTGGGCTTAAAAGAACAAACTTTGTTCCCTGAAATTTCATATGATGAAGTTGACTTGGTAAAAGGTATGAATATTTCTGTTATTACTACAGCTAATACCGATGAAGAAGCAAGAGAATTATTGAAATTATTGGGAATGCCTTTTAAGGGGTTAAAATAATCTGAATTTTTAGTATTTAATTTTAAAAGTGTATAAAAGAAAATAAGTAAATATAAAGGAGAAAATCGTGGCTAAAAAAGCGATGATAAATAAAGAAAATACAAGAAGAGAATTGGCAGCAAAAGGTAAATATCCTACTGTTAGATTACATAACAGATGCAGTATTTGTGGTCGTCCTCACGGTTATCACAGAGACTTCGGTATTTGCAGAATTTGCTTAAGAAAAATGGCTCACCAAGGTTTGTTACCTGGTGTTACCAAAGCAAGCTGGTAGTTTGGCTGCTAATTATATTTGAATTTTCTAAAAATGTAGGACTATACTGCTTGAATAGTTCAAGTAAGTAGCAATATAAAGGAAGAAAAAATGAATACAGATCCAATAGCAGATATGCTAACAAGAATTAGAAACGCTAATACTGTTTCTCATGATTCGGTAGAAGTTCCTGCTTCTAAGTTAAAAATTGAGTTGGCTAAATTATTGAAAGAAGAAGGTTTTATCGAAGATTATGCCATTGTTGAAAAGGGCAAGTTTAAAGCAATTAATATTACTTTAAAATATACTGATAAGAAAAAGCCTGTAATTACAAATTTACAAAGAATTTCAACTCCGGGTTTAAGAACTTATTGTAAATCTAAAAAGTTACCTCAAGTATTAGGTGGTTTAGGTATTGCAATTATTTCTACAAGCAAAGGTCTTTTAACAGATAGAAAAGCTCGTAAAGAAAATATCGGCGGCGAAATTATTTGCTACGTTTGGTAGTTATTTTATAAAAGTCTGAAAGGCTTATCTAACGGTAAGTCTTTTGTTTTAAAATATTTAAGTGTAATTGGTAGAAAAGCTTAAATGTTATGTAATAAATATACCTATAAGGAGAAATTAAAATGTCACGTATCGGAAAATTACCAATAGAAATTCCATCAGGCGTTGAAGTTAAAATTGATGGTCAGGTAGTAACTGCAAAAGGGCCAAACGGAACTGAAGTTGTTGAAGTTAGACCTGAAATTTCAATAAAAATTGAAGATAATCACATTATCTTGACACCTGTTAATGATGAAAGAAAAACAAATGCATTACACGGTTTATCAAGAACTCTTGTTGCAAATGCTGTAACAGGTGTAAAAGATGGTTTTGAAAAAAAATTAGAAATCGTTGGTGTTGGTTATCGTGCTAATATGGAAGGTAAAAATCTTAACCTTGTTTTAGGTTATTCTCACCCTATATTAGTTGAACCGCCTGAAGGTATTACAATTGCTGTTGAGGCAAATACAAAAATTTCTGTTAAGGGTTCAAATAAGCAAACTGTTGGAGATGTTGCAGCCTTAATCAGAAGCAAACGTCCACCTGAAGTTTATAAAGGAAAAGGTGTTAAATACGAAGGTGAATACATCAGACGTAAAGCCGGTAAAGCTGGTAAAAAATAGTTTTTTGATATATTTTTTCAGGTTTATAAAAGATTTTATTTTTTTACTTGAAAATAAATATGTATCAATTTATAGTTAAAACATAACAGCCCATAAAAAACCCTTGAAGTAAAGTTTTATTCAAGAAGGTTTAGGTAAAGGAGAAAATAATGATTAAACAAGAAGTAAGAAAAACAAAAATAAGAAAAAGACATCAAACAATTCGTGTAAAAGTTCAAGGAACATCTGAAGCTCCAAGATTGGCAGTGTATAGAAGTACTAAACATATCTATGCACAAGTTATTGATGATACAAAACATGTAACATTGGCATCAGCATCTTCGTTGGATAAAGAATTGAAAGAAACCTTAAACCATGGCGGTAATATTGAAGCTGCAAAAGTTGTTGGTAAAACTGTTGCAGAAAGAGCCTTAAAGGCAGGTATTAACGATGTGGTATTTGATAGAGGCGGATTTTTATACCACGGAAGAATTCAAGCTTTAGCTGATGCTGCAAGAGAAGCAGGTTTGAACTTCTAAGAATTATTTATTATGTCCTAAATAAAGCGGAAGACATCCAATAATGGATGTCTTCCGCTTTATTTATTGTTTTGTAATAATATCCTATATTTAGATGATACCTTTTTTGTAAAAACATGTGATTATATAATTATAATAAGGGGTTTTTAAGGAGGATATTGTGAATTTTACCGCAGTATTTGCATTAATTTTTGGTATAGTACTTGTTTTTGCGACTCAAAAGTTTGAGGGTGCATCTTTAGATATGTTTATTCAGCCGACAGCATTTTTTATTGTTATCGGAGGAAGTTTTTGTGCTATATTACTAAATTTTAATTGGAATATTGTGTTTGGTGCTTTAAAATCTTTAAAAGATGTTTTTATTAAATCTGAAAATAAAAGTGAACAAATTATTAAGGAAATAGTTCAAATTTCTTATTTTGCAAGAAAGAATGGAATATTTGCTTTACAGGGACTTGTTGATAAGGTTTCGGATTCTTTTTTGGCAAGAGCTCTACAGCTTGCTTTAGATTTGAATAATCCTCAACTGCTTTATGATATTTTAACTTCTGAAATTTCTTATGAAGAAGAAGAGGAACTTATAAATTCAAGGGTTTTTGAATCTTTAGGCGGTTACGCACCTACTTTTGGTATTGTTGGTGCTGTTATGGGGTTAATTCAAGTTATGAAAGATATAAATAACTTTGAATTATTAGGTATTGGAATTGCTACGGCTTTTGTTTCTACTCTATATGGTGTCGGATTTGCTAATTTAATTTTCTTACCTATTGCTGGAAACTTAAAACACAAAACTCGAGAAAGAATTCTTTTAAAAGAAGTTATGCTTCAGGGGGTTATATCAATAATGATGCAAGAAAATCCTGCTATTGTAGAAGAAAAACTTATCGCATACTTGAAATACCATAACAGAAAACCTATGGAGGCTCTTGTCTAGAGAATGCGTAACGATTATTATTCAAATTCAAAAGATTATATTAACAGATGGGTTGTATCTTATTCTGATTTTGTAACCATGCTTTTGGCTTTGTTTATGGTTATGTTTGCTATATCACAAAATGTTACAAAATATCAAGCAAAAATAATCGAAGAAAATAATCTCAAAGTAGTTGAAAATGCTGCAAATGTACCGACTAAAAGTGTAGATGATTTGATGCAGGAATTAAACAAAATTTTAGGTGAAAATTCTTCTGTAAAACTCGTAAAAGATAATCGTGGCTTGATTGTACGTATGAATGATAGTATACTGTTTGATGAGGGTTCTGCTATAATAAAGAAGAATGCATCTAAAACTTTAAACGAGGTGATAGATGTGCTGGCTCAAGTCGATAATAAAGTTCTTGTGGAGGGTCATACCGATTCTACGCCAATAAATACAAAAGAATATCCGTCTAACTGGGAATTATCTACAGCCAGAGCTACAAATATTATAGGTTATATCTTAAGAACAGGGAAAATTGTTCCTCAACGTCTGTCTGCTGCGGGTTATGGTGAATATATGCCGATTGCAGATAATACATCAAGTGGTGGACGACTTTTGAACCGAAGAGTTGATATAATTATTTTGAAATAGTCAGAACAGAATGGAGAAGATATATGGCTAAACCGACAGCACCAAGAGAAACAAAACCTCAAGGTAATGAGGATGATGAAAAAGCAAAAAAAGTTCCTCTTGATTCAAATATAAAAATGGTATTGATTGTTATTATATCAATGATTTTTGGCGGAATAGTATTTCTCGGCTTAAATTATATTTTGATTGATAATTTATTAGGTGCAAAATTACAGCAAAATACGCAGTCTGAAGAGACAGAAGATGCTGCTGATGAAGAAGAAGAACAGGTAGAAAAAGGTATAATTGTTGACCTTGGAGATTTTGTATTGAATTTGGCTGATGCTGACCAAAAAAGATATTTAAAGGCCAATGTTGCTTTAGAATTATCTAAGCTTCCGACAGATCCGGATTTGTCTGCACAACCTGCGGAAGGCGGCGGTGGTCATGGTCATGGAGAGGCTGCTCCGGTTGACCCGATGAAAGCTATCGAGATGGAAATGGCTCAATATAAGCCTGCTATTAGAGATGCTATACTTACTAATTTATCTAGTAAAACTTCTTCTGAAGTTTCGACTACTGCCGGTAAAGAATTAGTAAAAGAACAGATTGCACAGGATGTTAATGCAATTTTTGCTGGCACCAGAGAAGTTATACGTGTTAGTTTCGGACAGTTTATTATTCAGTAGAAAGGGTTGTAAGTAAAATTGAGTTCATCATATAATTATGATAACAATGGAATATCCGATGATTTAAGCGATTCTTTTGCCGGTTTTGGTGATGAATCTGATTTGAAAAAGTCTTATAAATTATACAATTTTAAAAGACCTGATAAGTTTTCAAAAGATCATTTAAGAGCATTGCAGGATTTGCACAGAGAATTTTCAAGACAAATTTCACTTGTATTAACTGCGTATTTGCGTATGCGTGTTGAAATTGACGTGGTATCCACTGACCAGCTTACTTATGATGAATTTATTCGTTCGATGCCTTCGCCGTTTACTATCGGAATTTTTGAATTAAAACCTCTTCCGGGGCAAATACTTTTGGGAACAAGTTTTGAAGTTTTATCTTGTATTGTAGACCGTATGCTGGGAGGTTCCGGTCTTAGCGAAAACAAGCAGAGAGAGCTAACTGTTGTTGAAGACGCTCTTGCTAAAAAAGTTTTAGAAAAAATTATTAAAACTGTAGAAAATACATGGAGTAATATTTTACCTGTTCAGGGTGAACTTATTGGTTTGGATAGCAGCTATCAAATGGTTCAAGTGGCAAGTGCCGGAGAAATTGTTGCTTTGATTACTTTTGAGGTTCAAATTGCAGGTAAATATTTTGGCTTGTTAAGTTTGTGTTTTCCTTATCCTGTTTTGGAAAACGTAATTGGCAGTTTATCTGCTCAACATATTTTTCAAACAAAAGGTATTGTTGCTACTACTGAAGAACGCCAAAAAATGATTCAAAAATTGAACACTTCTACTGTCGATGTAAATGTTCTATTTGGTTCAACTGAAATTACTCTTGAAGAATTTTTGGACTTGAAAGAGGGCGATATTATCAGATTGGATAATAAAACTTCTGATGATTTAGTTGTAAAGATTAACAATGAAAAGAAATTTTTTGCTCGTCCCGGTACAAGAAAAAATAAAATATGCGTTAAAATATCTGATATTTACGATGCACAGACTGAATTTTTGAAAGATTTTATATAAGAAAGAGGAAAACATATGCTTGGTGATGATAACGAAAAGAATATGCTGGATGAATTAAATTTAAATGATGATGAAGATAAAGAATTGATTCAGGAAGAAATTGATGAAATGGAAGCAAAAGCTTTTGAGGAAGATATAACAGGTCAAACCGTTGCGGATACATCGGAATCTGTTACGGTGCAGCCTGTAAAATTTGCATCTTTTGAGGATACCACTCAAATGTCGGGTGAAGCAAATAAAAACCTGGATATTCTTATGGATGTTAAACTTCAATTAACTGTTGAATTAGGAAGAGCTGTTTTACCTATAAAAAAAGTTTTGGAATTAACTAAAGGCTCAATTATAGAACTGGAAAAAGTTGCCGGAGAGCCTGTTGAATTATATGCAAACGGAAAACTTATAGCAAATGGCGAAGTTGTCGTAATAGAGGATAACTTTGGTTTGAGAATAACAAGTATAACAAATCCTGATGAAAGATTGAAAGGATTGTAAAGAAAGAAATAAAAAGTTCTTGAAAAATAAAAATATTTATGTAAAAATTAACTTACGTAATGTAAACGGATGGCACGGTAGCTCAGTTGGCGAGAGCGTTCGGCTCATACCAGGGAGTACCAGAACAAAATTGACAATTAAATAAAAAAAATAAATGGCTGGGTAGCTCAGTTGGTGAGAGCGTTCGGCTCATACCCGAAAGGTCGACAGTTCGAATCTGTCTCCAGCTATTTTTTTTGTACATTCTGTGTACATTTTTTTTAATTTGATTCTATGTATGAGAATTATAACCAAACAATATAAATTTTGAAGATATAAAACATTACAATAGTCCAAAGTCGTATTTAAACCATTACTGAATATAATTTGAACAATAATCATGTTTGGTATATTATTACTGTGTTGTTAGGATATATAATGGGTGAGAATATGATAAGACTATTTAATAATGAAATTTCAATTAATACCATTCTTTTTGGCTTTTTTACGGTACTTTTTTTATTTTTTATGTTCACAAACGTAGATGTAGCAATAATGCTATTTATCTCATTGGTATTTGCATGCTCATTAAATCCCATTGTTGACAAATTAGAAAAGAAAATGCCAAGACCTGTTGCTTCATGTATAGTTTTATTTGGTGCATTGTCTATATTAGGTCTATTACTTGCTTTTATCTTTATGTTGGGCGCATACCAAATTAGTGAATTAATTAAAGAATATCCAAATTATGTTAAAAATTTAGATGAAGCTATTAAGGGCAGTGCTCTATTTCAAGCAATGGGCATAACTAAAATAGACTTTGACGGAATAACAGCATCTATGGCAAATTCTACCGAAAGTGTGATAGATTATGTTACAGAATTAATGAAAGGCATGGGTTCAAGTTTTGCATATTGTTTGACTGGTTTAATCTTTTTGTTTTTCTTTATGCAAGATAAAAAGAACATTAAAGAAACTGTTTTAAAATATTTTCCTGCGAACATAAAAGACAGAACGGAAGAAATTATTGACAGCATATCATCAAAAATGGGCGGATATGTATTCGCACAAACAATGGCAGTATTAAGTGTTTTTGTTGTAAATGCAGTCGGTTTATTAATTCTACAAAATCCTTATGCAATTTCTATTGCGATTATAGCCGCAATTTTGGATATAATTCCTGTTGTTGGCCCTGCTATCGCAATCGTGATTTGTTTAATTGGTGTTTATGAATTTGGAGCAAAAGTGCTTATTACAACCCTTATTATTATGGTTGCAGCACAACTTATAGAAAATAATTTGGTTAGACCCTATGCTTTCAGCAAACTAATGGATTTACATCCGACAATCATATTCTTGTCATTAATTTTAGGCGGAAAATATTTCGGTTTTATCGGAGTACTTTTTGGCCCTGCAATGGCGGCAACAATTTGTGTTTTGCTTGATGAATTATATGTAAGAAATATAAAAGAAAAAAAAGAAGAAGAAAATGAGGAATTAATATCGAAGGAGAATAACTAATATGAAAAAAATGCTAAAATATATTTGTATTGTATCATTACTTATACTATTTTCAACAACTGCTAATGCAGCCGGCATGATTAAAGATTATCATGCATATAGAATAAAAAACCAAAATATAAGAACTATTTTGCCTGTTGTAGATAATATTTTAAGTAAAGAGGTCGAAGTTAAAAAACTTACAGGAAATGCTTATTATGCAACATACGGAAATGAACATTATTATATGAAGTTTTATCCTGCTTTGAATGATACGGATGTGTATATTGTAACAGACACAAAATATGACAAAAAGAATAATGAAGTTACGGATTTCTTTAAAAGTCAAAATTACAAATATGAAACACTTCAAGATAAAGCTGCTTATAAAGAATACAAGTTTGATTTTATAGATTATGCCAGATCCGGTGCATTGGATGGTTTATTTACTCTTCCTGACGGATTAAAACCACTTAAAAGAGGTATGAATAAATTAAATGATAAAATGTCAAAAGGAAAAGAAAAAACTTCTGCTATTCCGTATTCTGAAGATAACGACTCGATTAATTTAACTCAGGTTGATACGAAAGAATTTTATAATGCGGATACTGATATTACGGTTACAATTAATGAATATCGTTTGAAAAACAAAGAAAATAAATATGTCCATGCTTTTGAATACATTGTTAAAAATAATTCAAAATCAGATATAAAAGTAGAGAAAGTGTACTCGGAAAGGCTTGCAGGATTAAAAGATATAACAACATCAACATTTGTTGATTTAGACAAGCTTGATGTGGTAGATACTCTTGCTATTCCTCTAGCTATTCCTACCTGTGGTTTATCATTCGGCTTTACCATTGCAAACAATATTAGACTTGCAAAAGTTATAGCAGAATCTACAAGATTTGCTCATACATTACCTGAAAACTATGACCTAAAGGCAAATTCTTCAATGAGAATACTTTGTTTAAAATTCAAAGATGACCCACAACCGCTTCAATTTACGGTAAAGAAACTCGATAAAACATATAGTTTTACGTACTAATAAATTTTAATATCGGGTTGAATAACTACTATTCAACCCGATATTTTATCGGTTAAGATATTAGAGGATAATATTGATAAATGAAAAAATCTAAATTTTTTATTATAATTCTTTCAACATTAATTGTCCTATATTTAGGATTTATTTTTGCTGCTTCTTTGTTCTTTAATTCAGAAAATTTTATCAAGATATCCAATAACTTTATTAAAACCAAATATGACATGAATTCTGATATAAGCGGTTTAAAAATAGAAATATCACCGTTATTATCTGCTAAAATAACTGCAAAAAATATAAAACTTAAAGATAAAAATAATGTCGGTTTAGACGTACAAAATTTGAATACATCTGTTAGTATAGGAAAAATAAAAAATATAAATGCGGATTTAATTTATGCAAATCTTGATATATTAAAAAAACTAAAAAGTGAAAAGAAAAAAGATACAAAAAAGAAAAAATCTTTTGATATAAATAAAATACCTTATGCAAACGTTAAAAAAATAAAGATTGTACGAAATGAAGGCGAAAAATTATCAATATTATCAAATCAGTTTTTAATAAAAGAAAATAACGGAATTAAAAATCTTGATATAATCCTCAATATATCACTTGATAGAGTTTTACATCCGATATTAATAGGTGAAGTCGGAAGTTTATATATAGAAAATAATAAGTTAATTGCCAAAAACTTTCCGCTTGCAGTTGGTAAAACAAAAGTTGTTTTAAACGGAAACATCTTTAGTAATAAAAAATTAGATAATTTCACAATCAAAGGGGATAACATTCCTGTAAAAGAAACTCTTGCTACGGTACTATTTCTTCAAAAATATGGTATACAAGAAAGAAAATTTATAGAAAACTTTACGGATTTTAAAGGTACAGCCAAAGTAGATTTAGTTTATAAGGATAATGACTTATCAGGTGTAATAACAGGTAACGATTTATTTGCTAAATTTCTTCCGTTTTATATTCCTGTTTATTGTAAAAAAGCAGAATTTTTTATAAAAAATGGTGAAGTCAAATCTTATGCTGAAGGAACATTTGGAACAGAAAAAATGACTCATGAACTGCTTATAAAAGAAATGTATAACAGAGAGAAAAAAGAGGTTTTCGGGAAAGTTAATTCAAAAATAACAACAGCTTTGGCTAAAAAATATCTGCCTCCCAATATAAAAGTTAAAAATTGTCTTGATATAAAAATTGATTACTATATAAAGCAAAAGAAACCTAATGCTAAATATTATATAAATATACCTGCAAATTCCGGTATAATGATTAATGATTTTTACGCAGGAATTAAAAATAAAAATAAAAAAATATTTGCAGAAACTCAAAAAATCGATAAGGAATTTTTCTTAAAAGATTACAGATTTTTTGTTCAAGAAAATAATGAGTTTAAAGACATATTATATGGAAATGGATATTTTAAAATCATAAACGGTAATATGACACCGCAATACATAACTTTAAATACAAACGGTTATGTTCCAAATTCTTTCATAGGTTCTTTCAAACAATATGTATTAGGCGGTAAATTCAATGGTGCTTTAAAATATAGCTTTGTTACAGAACAAATTACCGGTAAGTTTGAAGTTATTGATACTATTTTTAATCATTTCTATGTAAAATCTGCTAATGTTATTGCCAACGAAAAAATCGCTAAAATTGTGGCAACAGGGACTTATAAAAAAGAAAAATTTAATTGTAAAACAGAAGTTAAAAATGATTTTAAAGATAAAATTTATGTAAACTATATGGATTTATTCCTTGATAGATACGTAGTCAAAAAATCCGATAAACTTGATAATCCAAGTAAAAAATTTGATTTTAATTCTCCGAATAAAGAATTGAGTGCAGGGGTTCGAGATATCAATATGGATATTGATAAATATAATATTGCAGTTAATTCCATTATTGTTAAAGATTATCCTATAAAGAATATTAACGTATTTGGGAGTCTTAAAGATTCAATTTTTAAATATAATACCTCAGAGATTGATTTTGCTAACGGCAAACTATCAGCAAAAGGAACTTATGATTTTAATATAGATTCTTCTATTATTGATTTTACGGCAAAAAATATTGACTCAAGTATAATTGCGGATAAGTTTTTCAACCTTAAAAATCAAATTCAAGGATATGCCAATGCCGAAATACATTCTAAAACAGGCAAAAATTGGAAAAATTGGGATGCTTCTGCAAAATTTAATATCCAAGACGGAGCTCTACCGGGACTTGAAAATTTGGAATTTACTGTTGATACAAAATTGAACAAAAAAGCTAAAGTTTCGGATTATGTAAAATTCAATGTAAAAAGAAAAGAAAACATAAAATCTCATATAAGCGGTTTCTTTAAGTGTGATGATATATTTATTCGTGATATAGATATTCGTATGCAGCATGAATTTGCATCGGTATATATTGAAGGTTTTTATAATTATATAATAGAACAAGGTAATATTAATATTTATGGAAAATATGATAATTCAGCTATTAAAAAGATTAAAGTTCTTCATATTCCTCTTAATTGGATAGTAAATGTGCTCGTACCAACAGAAAAGAATAAAACTGAAACACAATCTAATTTAGATAAAATTCCTTTAATCGGAGTTAATGATAATTGTGCAAAATATTTTAGAATAAATTTAAAAGCAAACGAAAAAAACCCGACAAAAACGGATATTACAACAAAATTAATAAAATAATTAAACTAATCAAACAACTCAAAATGTGGATTATTGTATATATTTTTAATGAATTATAATTGACTAATTTTCCTATTATAAAAGGTGAAATTATGCATAAAAACAATATAAAGCTGTAAAAAAAATATTTTTCAAATAATCCATATACTAAAACTAAATTCAAGGTTATGATATATAAAATCATACATCCTGCAATTAAATATCCGTATATGGCTTTGTTTTTTGGTTGTTTAAATTTATAAAAAAGCCCTGTTAAAAGTACAATAACAAATAATATATTAATAATAATTGCTGATATTAAAACTATATTCATACAACCTCTTTCTCTTTTTCAGCAATAATAAGCTTTTCAAGAAATTCTTTAACTGTATTCATTACAAATTTTTTTTCATTATCATATAAAATCATATGATAACTGTCATTGAGTTCGATATATTCTTTTATTGAAGATGAAATACCATTTAAAACTACTTTTGCACTTTTTATGCTTGATAAATTATCAAATTTTGAATGAATACAGAGAATAGGGCATTTTACGTTTTTAAGATTTTTTCTGACATTTTTAGATAACTTTAAAAGACCGTCAACGCAATTTAAAGGATAATTATCCATTCCAATATCAGCTTTTGCGGTAATTTTTGCTAAACTTTTTCTTGTTCTCTCATTTTTTATACCAAAACAATCATCTTCGGGGAAAGTAAAATAAAATCTGATAATTGTACTTAGGGCAAAAGGAAGTAAATGAATTGTCCAAGGAATACAAAAACCGTCTAAAAATAATGTTGTAGAAAGAGCCACAATACCGGTTATATCTTTATTATGTTCAGCCAAATAAATAGACATAACCGCACCCAAGCATAAACCTGACACAAAAAACTGATTATAGTTTTTGCGTAAATTATCATATTTATTTTGTGCAAATTCACACCAGTCTTGCCATTTTACAATTTCTATTTCACTAATTCTTTCACCATGTCCCGGAAAAGAATAACAAAAAACATCATAACCACATTGAAACAAAAATTCGCCGTATTTTTTCATTTCAAACGGACTTCCTGTCATTCCATGAAAAAGTAATACAGCTTTTTTATCATTTTTATCGATTATTTCATTATGGAACAGCTCGAAATCGATACCGCCTGCCACTATGATACCCTCGTAAACAGTTGATCTATAAGTTCTATTGCCATATCTATTTCCGCATAAGAAATTGTAACAGCAGGAACTAATGTTATGGTATTATTATAATGACTTCCTTTGTTAAGAATTAATCCGCATTTTTCACCGTTATAAATTAAATCACCCTTCAAACCTTCTGAAACGATTTTATTTAATAATTCTGCATCAGGAGTATATCCGTCTTCAGTTACGCATTCAATTCTTAAAGCTAAACCTAATCCATCAACATTTCCGATACGTTTATGGCGTTTTTCTAAATCTTTTAGTCCGTTTAAGAAATATTTTCCTTTATTTGCAACTTCTTCTTCAAAATTACCTTCTTCAAAAGTGCTCATAACTTCGTATCCGGCTCTCATTCCTATTGGATTGTTGCAAAAAGTTGAGTGAGTTCTGCCACTAGGCCATATTTCAGGATTAATTAATTCTTCTTTTGCCCACATCCCGCCGAGAGGATTTAATCCGTTTGTCAAAGATTTACCAAAAGTAATAATATCAGGCTTAACATTATAGTGTTCTATTGCCCACAATTTACCTGTTCTGTAAAAACCCATTTGAATTTCATCATCAACAAGTAAAACCCCGAAATCGTCTAAGACTTTCTTTAATTCTTTAAAATATTCTTTAGGTGGAACAATATATCCTCCAGAACCCTGAACAGGCTCTACAAAGAATGCTCCCATCGCACATTCTTTAGAAGAATGGTCATATATACCTGTACAATTATCTTCAAATTCACGTCTTAACTGTTGAACACAATAATAATTGCAAGATTCACAATGCTTTCCGTAAGGACATCTGTAACAATAAGGATATGGAACAAAATGTGCTTCTTCCGAAAAATGTCCGAAAGGTTTTCTATATCTGTAACCTGCTGTTAAACAACTTGCACCTAAAGTTCTTCCATGAAAAGCACCGTAGAAAGAAAACATTCTGTTTTTATGAGTATAATTTTTAACAAGTTTTATAGCATCTTCTATAACTTGTGAGCCTCCAACATTGAAATGTACCCGACCTTTTATTCCAAATCTTTCTATATTTGCTTTTGCGATTTTTTCTGATAATAAAACTTTGTAATCATATTGAAAATGTGAAGAAATCTGAGGTAAAGTATCTATTTGATTAACAACGGCATCTCTTATTCTTTTATTTTTATAACCTAAATTACAAGACGCAAACCACATTTCCAAATCCAAAAATGGGATATTTTCGGAATCATACATAAAAACACCGTTACAATCTCTAAATACTTTTGGATTTGGTTCTGAATGAATTTTATCTCCATAAGTGCAATATTCTTTATCAATATTTGCAAGTTCTTCATCTGATATTTCAATCTTTGAGGTATCTGTAATGTCTTTTTTATTTATTTTATTTAATTTTGTTATAAGTTCTTTTTCCAATACAGCCATATTATCCTTATTAACAATTCATCATTTATTTAATAAGTTTAATATATCACAAAAAGATTTAAAATTTATATGTTTTATTTTATTCTCTTCACAATATTTATGTAATTTCTTTGTAGCAAAAAGAAACTCTGCTTTTGAAGCTATACATAAATCACTTGTTCCATCACCAATATAACAAAATTTATTTTCTTTAACTTTTTGACACTTGCACATGCCTGATTTTTTACTGCAGTTTTCATTATAGTATGGAAATTCAATACTGAATTTGCCATCATTATAAATAAATTTATTTGCATAATATGGAATATTCAAATTATAGCGTTCAAGAACTCTTTTAATAAACAAATCAAATCCATCACTTAAAATTGTCAATTTAATATTTTTAAAATTTACATAATCGACAAAATCTAAAAAATAATCATCAATTTCTATTGAATTAATATAATCATCCAATTGTCTTTGAGAAATATTTTTAAGTAAACCAACCTGAATAATTGCATTTTCTCTTGATGAAATTTTACCCTCTATCCATAAATTTTCAGAATCCATCCAATTTGGAGCATACAACTCAAAAAATTCGTTAACAGAATCTTTTTTTGTTATTGTACCGTCGAAATCGCAATAAATTGTTTCTATCATTTTCATACAACTTATTATATTACAAGTTATTTACAAAGTACAATGAACTTATTATTTAAAGTCAGTATTTTTATGTATAATTAAGGAGATAAAAGTCTGGGGAGTATATATGAAAATAGATTGGAAGAAAAAAGAAACAAAAATTACGACTATAATACTTGCAGTAATTGTAATTCCCATTATTTGGAATCAGGGAAAAACTATTTTAATGGGTGCTCTTACAAACTATATAATGAATCAACCTAAAGTTGTCCAAGTATCAAAACCTATAATGAAAGATATTCAGCCTACATTTGATACGACGGGAAGAATTGAAGCAAATTTATCTGTTGATATAATTGCTCGTGTCAATGGTTGGCTGCAAAAAAAATACTTTGAAGAAGGTGATCGTGTAACAAAAGGTCAAAAACTTTTCCTTATTGAGCCTGATGAATATATTTTGGCATCAAAAAATGCGAGAGCAACTGTTAATGAGAATTCTGCCGTTTATAAAAATTCTCAAATAGACTTACAAAGAGCCGAACAATTATTAAAAGACGATCTTGTAAGTCGTGAGTATTATGATAATGCTCTTACGCAAAGAAACAAAAATAGAGCCGCACTTGATGGTGCTATTGCTCAAATGCAAAAGGCAAATTTGAATTTAAGTTATACAAATATAACTTCTCCAATGAACGGAAGAATAGGAAAAGTTAATATTTCAACAGGGAATTATGTTACACCGTCAAGCGGTGCAATAGCTCAAATATATTCCACAAATCCTATGAAAGTAATCTTCCCATTAAACAGCGGTGATTTTATAGAACTCAAAAAATATTATAAAACAGCAAGTGAGGAAGACAAAAATGATGAAAATGCTGTTTCGGTGCTTTTGGGATTAGCAGACGGAACTCAATATGAAATAGAAGGAAAAATAGAATTTGTTGATAATAAAATTGACGAAAGTACAGGTACAGTAACACTTCGTGCTATTTTTGAAAACCCGGATGAATTACTTGTTCCGGGAGATTATGTCAAAGTAACAATTAGAATTAATAAACCATATAAAGTTATGATGATTCCTCAATCAGCAACAAAAACAGATGTCGGTACGGGATATTATGTTTGGGTTGTAAAAGATGGGAAAGTCGTTAAAAAAGATATCAAAGTTAACCAAAATATTGATAACAACTGGATTGTTGAAAGCGGCCTTGATGAAAACGATGAAGTAGTTGTAAAAGGTATTCAGGATATTTATAAATCAGGACAAAAAGTTAAGGCAACTCTTTATGAAAAAGAAAATGAGTCCGAAAATAAAACAAAATAATTTGAAAAAAATATAAAAGGGAAACAAGAATGGCTATAAATAAGGAAGATTTATACTTTTTTATAAAAAAACCAAGATTTGCCGTTGTGATATCTGCATTGATTGTTATAGTAGGTTTACTTTCTCTGTTTAGTTTACAGCAGGAAAAATATCCTAATATAACGCCTCCGCAGGTTACGATATCGGCAAGTTATCCGGGAGCAAGTGCTGAAGTTATAGAATCATCTATTGCATCTTTGCTTGAAACTCAATTAAACGGTGTTAAAGATATGCTCTATATGAATTCTACAAGTTATGACGGAGCCTATTCATTAAACATATTCTTTAAAACAGGTACTAACAATGACTTAAATCTTATGAATGTTCAAAATAAACTTCAACAGGTTCAGTCAATGCTTCCACAAGAGGTTATACAACAGGGGATTACAGCAGAAAATCAAGTTAGCGGTATCGGAGCAATAATACTTAATTTGTCATCCGAAAACGATTCTTGGAATCAATTGGACTTAACCAATTACGCAAATATATATCTGAAAGATGCCATAAAAAGAATAAATGGTGTCGGTGCAGTTAATGTATTTGGTGCAGATGATTACAGTATGAGGATTTGGCTTGATCCGGCGAAACTTGCAAGTTACAAAGTAACGGTTTCTGAAATTCAAAATGCAGTAAGAAATCAAAATGCTCAAATTTCAACAGGTGCATTAGGCGATGAGCCGTCTTTATCAAAACCGAGTTTAAAATTAACTTTACTTACCAAAGGCAGATTATCATCAGTTGAGGAATTTGAAAATATCGTAGTCCGTTCAAATCCAAACGGTTCAAAAATTAAGTTAAAAGATTTAGCAAGAGTTGAATTGGGCGCAAAATCATATTCAAAATTTGGTTTAATTGATGGAAAGCCCGGAGCATTAATTCAGGTTATGCCTCTACCTGGAGCAAATACTGTTGATATCGTTAAAAATGTACACAAAGAAATGGATAAATTATCCAAGACACTTCCTGATTCTTTAAAAATAGATACAATGATGGATAGTGCCATATTTATTACAGAATCAATGAATGAAGTAGAATTTACAATACTTTTGACTTCATTAATCGTAATTTTAATT
>JAFVDH010000021.1 GCA_017478515.1 bacterium | reverse complement strand
TTCATGTTTTTGATAGAATATTTATCCGATAAACAACGGACGAATACAAACAAATAAGACAACTTCAGATAAGACAGGAGAAAATATGACAGAAACCAATACATACGATTACGGAATAATAGGTTCGGGGCCGGCAGGATTAACAGCGGCAATAATTGCGGCAAAGCAGGGATTTTCTGTTATATTATTTGAAAAAGATGAACTCGGAGGAGTTTGTTTAAATAAAGGTGCAATTCCAACAAAAACAATTTTAAATACAGTTGAAACATACAGTAAAATAAAAAATTCTCAAGATATAGGAATTGAAGTAAACGATATAAAACTAAATCTACCTAAACTAATCGAGAGAGAAAACGAAGTCATAAAAACAATAAAAAGCAGATTTGAAAAAGAAATAGACGAACATAACATAACTTTCATCCAAAAAGAAGCCAAATTAATTGACGAACACACAATAGAATGCTACGGAAATACATATAAATTTTCCAAAATCATAGCTGCTACAGGTTCAACCCCAAAGTCATTCAGAGGAATAGACTTTGACCACAAGTTCATATTAAATTCGGAAGACTTGTTAAATATAAATGAAATACCTCAAAAAGTTTTAATAATAGGAGCAGGAGCAGAGGGTATAGAATGGGCAAGAATTTTCAACGCAATGGGAACAGAAGTAACCATAGCCGAAAAGACATCAAGATTACTGCATTCAGCAGACATTGAGATATCAAGAGAATTAGAAAAAATATTTAAAGAACAAGGCATAAAAACATATCTTTCAACTGACTTAGAAAGTATAAAAGATAAAAAAGCAAAATTAACAAACGGAGAAATTCTAAATCCAGACTTCGTACTAATAACAATAGGAAGACACGTAACAAGATTTTCAAACGATAACAACAACATAACATACTTAGGAGATGCATACGGTTCACTAATGCTGGCAACATTTGCAATGTATCAGGCAAGAGCACTTGTATCAGATATCGTTTTTGATAACGTATTTGTGCCAAGCGTAGTTTATGGAACACCTGAAATAGCATGGATAGGTGCTAATGAACAAGATTTACCTAACGGAAGCTACCAAAAAGTTGTTTATCCGCTAAGCCTGCTTGCAAAAGCAAATTGCGACAGAGAAACAATAGGATTTGTAAAAGTTTTAACATATAAAGACTATATTATCGGTGCACATATTATTGGAAAAGAGGCCTCTGCTTTAATTCATGAATTTGCAATTGCAATGCAAAATAATATCAAAATATCTGAATTGAAAAAAGTCTGCTTTGCCCATCCGACATATTCAGAAGCAGTTTATGAAAGTATTTTAAATCTGCAATAGTAAAATTAAAAATTTCAAAATAAATCGTATAAATAATAAATTATCCGAAAGAGGAAAACATGAAACAAATTTTAATTATAACAATAATTGCAGCGGGTTTATATTTTGCATACACAAATTGGGACAAAATAAATACAACAATTTCCACAAGCACAAAAAACGAAAGAACCGTTCAAACAATTAAGGCGATTAATGAAAGTAGAGCAAATTTAAATACGGAAGCTCAGGAAATTTTAGATAATAATTAGTAATCCGTTTGTGTAAAATCCAAACCTACTGCTTTAAATAAAAAAGATATGCATTAAGCATATCTTTTTTGTTAGTTAGGTTTTTGTTAGGAAGGAAAGGGTTGGGTATAAAATTTATTTTTAAATTGTTTTCTTAAAAAGTTCAGATTAGTAATTTTGTTTGGGTTTGTTTGGGTTTAGTATAGGGAAAAGGTTTTAGGGTTTGGGTAGTATAGGATAGGGTGGGTATTTAAGCAAAACCTTTTAATTATCTAAACTTTTAATACTAACAATTATTTATGCATTAACCGAATACATTGAATGATTTTTCTACGTTATCACCAACTAATGATTTAATAGCATCATATTCAGTTTTAATAGCATCGTGTTCAGTATTTACTTGAGTTAATTCCATGTCATAAACTTTTTCTTGAGCAGATAGTTGTTCAGTTTCACTTGTATAAATACCTTGTTGGTATGTTAAATATCCGTTTGCAGTAGTACTTATATTAGCTCCACCAATTGCTGCAGCAACTGCATTAAACAATCCTGAAGCTCCAACACCACCATTAGAGCTAATAGCAAATGTTCCATCAGCATTTACAGTAAAGAATACTGTATCTGTTACATTTCCATCATCGTCTGCTTTAGCAGCATATTTTTCCTGCATTTGTTGAGCAGCATTTAATTTTGAATAATTGTTTAATGCATCAGCATAATTTGAAGCCAATGTAGAAGAGGTTTGAGATAATCTCATCTTAATTGCTGAAATTTGTTGTGCTTTGTACTCCAAGTCATTTTGTCTTGCAGTCAAAGTCATAAGACGTGCTTGATTTGCTGCGATACCCATTTTGTGTTACTCCTTTTTCCTATACTTTTTATTTTTTTACCCTAACATTCTTCTTATCGGCATAATCATTTTGAAACTTTAGCCTTAAAACTCATGTTAATCATGGTTTTCAGAGTATCACACAGCTAAAACTCAATAAATAACACACATTCACGGC